>JAGQRL010000186.1 GCA_020425485.1 Rhodospirillaceae bacterium | reverse complement strand
CTGGCCGCCCTGCCCGGCCGCAAGGTGGTGTTCACCAACGGCTCGGCCCGGCACGCCCAAAGCGTGATGGCGCGGCTCGGCGTCGGCGACCGCTTCGATGCCATCTGGGACATCGTCGCCGGCGGCTACGTGCCCAAGCCCGATCCGGAAACCTATGACCGCATGATCGAACACCTCGGCATCGATCCCACCCGCGCGGTGATGGTGGAAGACATCGCCGCCAACCTGGTGCCCGCCCACCGGCGTGGCATGACCACCGTGTGGGTCGATACCGGGGAGGCGTGGGCGGCACCGCCTGAGGCGGCTCCGCATATCGACCTGCGCATCGCCGACGTTGCCGACTGGCTCACCGACCTGACCACCCAACAAGCCGCTCAGCCGCAGCACGGCTAGGGAGCGAGTCCCATCGCTCCTGGGTGCGCCCCCTCGCCGCTTGCCTTCCGGCCGTCAGCGAGCCAGAAACGCCTGCAAGTCGGGTCGCCACGCGGGGCCGCACCGGCCAGGCGACCCTGGCGGAACTGCAAGTCTGGAGATCGGTCATGGCGCCGGTGCCACCCCGGCCAACGCAGCTTGCCCAGGTGCTGGACGCCGGCGGGCGGCTGCTCTCGCAAAGGGAGCTGGCTGCGCTCGTTAGCGGCAACACGCTGCGCGGTGAGCTGCCGAACGGCACGCCCTTCACCGTGTATTTCGCGGCCGATGGGCGGAAAGCCGTGCTGCTGGACGGTGCCAGAACCGAGGTGCGCTGGTACATGGACGATGACGGCCGCTTCTGCGAGGAGTCCGTTGCCAGGGCGAGGAGTCACATTGGCGTGGACATCTACGCTTGCGGCGGCTGGTATCTCCTGTTCGATGAGGATGGGCGCGAGCTTGAGCGCTCCCAGGTCGTCCCCGGCAATCCGGCGGGCCTTTAGGGTCCGCGCTCAAACGGGATTTCCCGTCAGGAACTGGTGAGAGAAAGGCTGCCCGCATGGATATCGGACAGATCCAGCAGACCATCGAACAGGCCTGGGAGGCGCGCGACACCATCAGCACCGGCACCACCGGCGGCGTGCGCGCGGCCGTGGAAGGGGCGCTGGACGGGCTGGATGCCGGCCGCCTGCGGGTGGCGGAGAAGATCGACGGCACCTGGGTGGTGCACGACTGGCTGAAGAAGGCGGTGCTGCTGTCCTTCCGCCTCAACGACATGGCGCCGATCCCCGGTGGGCCGGGCGGTGCCACCTGGTACGACAAGGTGCCCTCGAAATTCGCCGGCTGGGGCGACAATACGTTCCGCGATGCCGGCTTCCGCGCCGTGCCCACCGCGGTGGTGCGGCGTTCCGCCCATATCGCGCCGGGCGTGGTGCTGATGCCCTGCTTCGTCAACCTGGGGGCCTATGTCGGCTCCGGCACCATGGTGGACACCTGGGCCACCGTCGGCTCCTGCGCCCAGATCGGCAGCGATGTGCACATCTCCGGCGGCACCGGCATCGGCGGCGTGCTGGAACCCTTGCAGGCCGCCCCCGTGATCATCGAAGACAACTGCTTCATCGGCGCGCGCTCGGAAGTGGCGGAAGGCGTGCAGGTGGGCGAAGGCTCGGTACTTTCCATGGGCGTGTTCCTGGGGGCGTCGACCAAGATCATCGACCGCGCGACGGGCGAGGTGTTCCTTGGCCGCGTGCCGCCCTATTCGGTGGTGGTGCCGGGCACCCTGCCGGGTGCGCCGCTGCCCGACGGCTCGCCGGGGCCGGGGCTGGCCTGTGCCGTCATCGTCAAGCGGGTGGACGCGAAAACCCGGGCGAAGACCTCCATCAACGACCTGCTGCGGGATTAGGCCCGGTGGTTCCACCCTGTAACGATCCCGTAGCGCTGGCCCAGGCGCTGGTGCGCTGCCCCAGCGTAACCCCGGCCGATGCCGGTGCACTGGATGTGGTGCAGCGGGCGCTGGAGCCGCTCGGCTTCACCTGCTGGCGCCTGCCCTTTTCCGAACCCGGCGTGGCGACGGTGGACAACCTGTTTGCCCGCCGCGGTACCGATGGCCCGCATCTCTGCTTCGCCGGCCACACCGATGTGGTGCCGCCGGGCGACCCTGCGGCGTGGCGGTTCGATCCCTTCTCCGGCGAGCTGGCGGACGGTGCGGTGTGGGGCCGCGGTGCCGCCGACATGAAGGGCTCCATCGCCTCCTTCCTGGCCGCCGTGGCCCAGGTGGATGCCGCCGACGGGCCGCCTTCGCTCAGCCTGCTGATCACCGGCGACGAGGAGGCCGATGCCATCAACGGCACCACCAAGGTGCTGGGCTGGATGGCGGAAAACGGCCACCTGCCCGATGCCGCCCTGGTGGGCGAACCGACCAACCCCACAGGGCTGGGCGAAGCGGTGAAGATCGGCCGGCGCGGCAGCCTGAATGCCTGGATCACCGTGACCGGCCGCCAGGGCCACACCGCCTATCCGGCCCAGGCGGACAATGCCGCCAGCCGTATGGCCAAGGGGCTGGCTGCCCTGCTTGCCGAACCGGTGGACAGCGGCACGGCGCATTTCGATGCCTCCAACCTGGAGGTGGCGACCATCGATGTGGGCAACCCGGCGGCCAACGTGATCCCCGCCAAGGCCACCGCCACGGTGAACATTCGCTTCAACGACACCCATACAGGTGCCGGGCTGTCCCAGTGGCTGCGCGAGACCTTCGAGGCCGCCGCCGGCCCGGCGGAGATCCGCTTCCGCATCTCCGCGGAAAGCTTCCTCACGCCGCCCGGCGCGCTGTCGGACCTGGTCGCCGAAGCGGTGATGGCAACCGCCGGCCGCACCCCGGTGCTCAGCACCAGCGGCGGCACGTCGGACGCACGCTTCATCAAGGACTACTGCCCGGTGGTGGAGTATGGCGGGGTGAACGCCACCATCCATCAGGTGGACGAGCACGCCCTGATCGAGCACCTGATCGGCCTGCGGGAAACCTATGCCGCCGTGCTCACCCGCTTTGCCCGCACCTGGGGGGCGCGATGAAGCTGACGGCCGAGGAAGCGCTGCGCAGCATCTATGCGGCCTATCGCCTGGCCCGCTTCGACCGCAACGCCGTGCAGTATCTGGACGGCACCCGCGAGGCGGCGATCCGCAGCTTCTGGGTGGCGGTGATCCTGCTGCCCTTGTGGGCGATCAACGTGGTGCTGTTGTGGGTTTCGGTGGACGCCCCGCTTTCGGTGGTCCGGCTGCTCACCGTCAAGGTGCTGTTCTACGTGGTGTCGTGGACGGCATTTCCGGTGCTGATGGCGCTGATTTCCTTTGCCCTCTACCAGGGCCACCGCTTCGCCCTGTTCCTTGCCGCCTACAACTGGGCGCAGCTCATCCAGGCTGCCCTTCTGGTGCCGCTGATCGCGCTGGCCTTTTTCGGCCTGATCCCCGATCCGCTGTGGCAGACCCTGATCTTCGCCTATTACGGCTTCGTGCTGGCCTACGAGGTGTTCCTCATCCGGGTGACGCTGACGCTGGGCTGGGGCGAAGCGGCCGGGCTGGGCGTGCTGGATATCGCCCTGGCCTTCATGATGCACAGCATGAGCGACCGGATGGTGCTCAACCTGTAGCGGGGCTGGCCGCTTCCGGCGGCCCGTCGCCATAGTCCACCCGCATCAGATAGAGCCCGTCGGACGGCGCCGTCGGCCCCGCCGCGGCACGGTTGCGGGCCGCCAGCGCACGCGCCACATCCGCCGCCGTCCACTTGCCTTCGCCCACCAGGCGCAGGGTGCCGACGATGTTGCGCACCATGTGGTGGAGGAAGGAGCGCGCTTCGGCCCGCACCTCGATCTCCCCGCCGCGGTGCGACACCTCCAGCCGGTCCAGCGTCTTCACCGGGGACAGGGCCTGGCATTCCGCCGCCCGGAAGCTGGTGAAGTCGTGGTTGCCCACCAGCACCTGGGCAGCGCTGTGCATGGCCGCCACGTCGAGCGGTTTGGGCACCCGCCAGGCGAGCCCGGCATCCACCGTCAGCGGCGCCCGCCGGTTGACGATGCGGTAGAGGTAGTGGCGGCGCACCGCCCAGCGCCGGGCATCGAAGTCGCCCGCCACCAGGGTGGCGTCCACCACCGCCACAGGGGCCGGCCGCAGATGGAAGTTGATGGCGTCGCGCACGGTGTCCGCCGAATCGTCGCGCGGAATATCGGCATGGGCCACCTGCCCCAGGGCGTGCACGCCGGCATCGGTGCGTCCCGCGCAATGGGCGGTCACCGGCACCTGGCAATAGGCCGCCAGGGCGGCTTCCAGGGCCGCCTGCACCGAGGGCCCGTTGTCCTGCCGCTGCCAGCCGACGAAGGGACGGCCGTCGTATTCGACGGTCAGCTTGACGCGGGGCACAGCAGCCGTCCGGCCGGGATGGGAAAGCCGCGCAGGAAGGCATCGGCATCGCAGGGGCCGCGGCCGGGCCGTTGCAACCGGGTGAGGCGCACAGCGCCGCCGGCGCCGCAGGCCACAGTCAGCCGGTCGTCCAGCACCTCGCCGGCAGCGCCCGCGCCGGGCGGGCCGGCCACCAGCTCGGCCGCCAGCACGCGGATGCGCTCGTCCGCCAACTCAAACCACGTGCCCGGCCAGGGGTTGAGCGCCCGCACCTGGCGATCCACCTGGGCGGCGTCCTGCCAGTCGATCCGTCCGTCCTCGCGGGTGATCTTGGCGGCATAGGTCACGCCCTCGGCGGGCTGCGGGATGGGGGCGAGCTGCCCCGCCGCGGCATCCGCCAGCACGCCGACGACCAGGCGGCCGCCGATCGCCGCCAGGCGGTCGTGCAGGTCGTCTGCCGTCGTCGCCGGGCCGATGGGCGTGGCTTCCACCGCCAGCATGTCGCCGGTGTCCAGGCCCGCATCCATCTGCATGATGGTGATGCCCGTCTCCGTATCGCCAGCCAGGATGGCCCGCTGGATGGGCGCCGCCCCGCGCCAGCGCGGCAACAGCGAGGCGTGCACGTTGAAGCAGCCGAGCCGCGGCGCTTGCAGGATCGGCACCGGCAGGATCAAGCCGTAGGCGGCCACCACCGCGGCATCGAGGCCAAGGTCTGCGAACGCCGCCTGGGCGTCGGCGGTGCGCAGGCTGGCCGGCGTGCGCACCTCCAGCCCCTGCGACTCGGCATAGGCGTGGACCGGCGATGGCCTGGGCTTGTGCCCCCGCCCGGCCGGACGCGGCGGCTGGCTGTAGACCGCGGCAACCTCGTGTCCGGCGGCCAGCAGGGCTGCGAGGCTGGCTTGTGCGAAACCGGGGGTTCCCATGAAGGCGAGTCGCACCCGTCCACTCCCATCTACAATCGGCGATGGCAGGATGCCACAGCCTGGGAGGCAGTATCAGCCGGCCACCGCCGGTTCAACCGGTGCCACGGCAGCGCAGCTACAATTGCCCTCGCTTTTCGCCAATCAAATCAAAAATGCCTCAATGTTCGTATAGTCATAGCGTTAAACCTGGTTAACCATACGTTTTCCTTATCTGCTGCGCTGCGACATTCTGTGCAATTCGGTATGAGTGTAAGAAAGGGTCAACCGAATGATCGTAGCATCGGGTCGTGCAACCATGTTATGTTTTGGTCGGATTTGGGGGGCACGGCCGGTGTTCAAGAGATTCCTGAGATCGAGTGGTGCGGCGACGGCTGTCGAGTACGCCCTGCTTGCCGGCTTGATTTCCATCGCCATCATCGTCGCGGTCTCCGCGATCGGGTCGGAAACCAACGGCCTTTGGGGTGTCGTCTCCTCACAAGTGTCGGGCGCCATCAACTCGGTGATGTAGGCACGGACCTGGCGACCATCGGGGCGCATGGCTGGCGGCGGGCGACCGTGGTAAGAGCGGTGGTTGCGCTGTGCCGGCGCGGCCCGATATGCGTTTCAGGCTCTCCCCTGAGTGATGGTGCACCATGCCCCTCGATGATCTGAGACTTCGCCAGATCGCCACCGTCGGCCGGTTGTCGCGCCCGCTTGGCGCGGCGGTGGCGCTGGCCGGCTTGCTGGGATTCGTGGCGGTGGTCGCCGCAGCGCTGGGCGCCCACGGGCCGCTGGCGGAGGTGGAGGAAACCCGCCGGTCGATCCAGGCCATTGCCTCGGTGACCGGGCTGCACGCCGTGGCCCTGCTGGTGCTGACGGTGCTGCAGCAGATGCTGGCCTTCGGCCTGGCCCGCCGGCTGGCGGGGATCGGCGCGCTGCTGTTCGGCGCCGGAGCCGTGCTGTTTGCCGCCGGTGTCGTGGCCGGGCTCGCCGGCGTGTCCGCCTTGGGGCCGCTGGCGCCGATCGGCGGCGGCACCTTGATGCTGGGCTGGCTCGCCTGCGTCGGCGTCGGCTTGGCGTCCATGCTGCGGCGCTGAACCCACCCCAACCTGCCGCCTAGCATGGACGAGACCGACCTGCTCCTCGATGCCCGCGGGCTGAAATGCCCGCTGCCGGTGCTGAAGGCACGCAAGCGCCTGAACGGCCTGGCCAGTGGGGCCCTGCTGACGGTGCTGGCCACCGATCCGGCGGCACCGAAGGATTTCGCCGCCTTCTGCGAAGCCACCGGCCACACGCTGGCAGGCGTGCAGAACGGGCCGGACGACGCCACCACCTTCACCATCCGCCGCAAATAGCCGCCGCAGATAACCGGTGCCCGCCCCCTACTCCGCCGCTTCCGGCCGGGCGGACGGTACCGCCGGTTCCGCCACCGCCTCGTCGGCCGGGGCGGGATGGTGGCTTTCGATCACCCCCATGAACACCGTCATCAAGGGTGGGATCACCAGCAGCGTAAGCACCGCCGACAGGCTGAGCCCGCCCAGCACCACGGAACCCAGGCCGCGGTACAGCTCCGATCCCGCGCCGGGGAACAGCACCAGCGGCAGCATGCCGAACACGCTGGTGAGCGTGGACATGAAGATCGGCCGCACGCGGTTGTTGGTGGCTTCGGCGATCGCCTGCTGCACGGTCATCCGGTCGGTGCGGAAGTGGTAGAGGCTCTGGTGCACCAGCAGGATGGCGTTGTTGACGACGATGCCGATGAGGATGACGAAGCCGAGCAGTGTCAGCATATCCAGCGGCTGCTCGTAGAACATGTTGAGGATCCACAGGCCGAGCACGCCGCCGGCCGCCGCCACCGGCACCGAGATCATGATGATCAGCGGGTAGGCGAAGCTTTCGAACAGTACCGCCATCACCAGGTAGACGATCACCAGCGCCAGCAGCAGGTCGAGCACCATGTGGTTCCAGGTGCGTTCGAGCTGATCGGCGGTGCCGGACAGGCCGAGCACCACGCCGCCCGGCAGCCCCTCCGCCTCCAACGGCGCGATCACCTGCTCCTCAACCGTGTCGAGGGCGGCCTGCAAGGGCAGCCCCGGCCCCGGCAGGATGCGCAGGGTCACGGTGCGCTCGCGTTCCGAATGGCGGATTTCCGTGGGCCCTGAGGTCACCTCCACATCGGCCAGCGAATCGACCGGGATGATCTGCCCCGCCCCGTTCACCACCGGGATGGCGCCGATCCCCTGGGTTTCGCCGATCATGTCGAGCGGCCCCATCAGGGTGAGGTCGATGCGTTCGCCATCCACCGTGATCTCGGCCACGCGCAAGCCGTCGTTGAAGGCGTCCACGGTGGTGCCGAGGGTGGCGGCCGTCACCCCGTTGTCGGCCAGGCGCAGCGGATCGGGGATCACGCGCACTTCCGGTGCACCCAGCGTCAGTGCCGGCAGCGGGCGCACCTGGTTGCCCTGGTCGCGCGGCAGAGCCTCGGCCACCAGCCCGGCGGCATCGCGCGCCACGGCAAACAGGCTTTCCAGATCGGGGCCGGAGATGTCGAGGTCGATGGAGCGCGCGCCGCCGACGCCGCGGCCGAACAGCGAGGCCTGGCCCATGAAGCCGACCGTGCCCGGCTCGGCAAAGATGGGCTCGCTGAGGATGGGGATCAGCGCTCCCGCCTCGTTGGGATCCTCTGCCGCGGCTCCCACGAAGTTGGAGTTGGGCCGGGCGACGAAGAAGAAGCGGCTCATCACCGGTTCTTCGGGCACCCGGCCTGCGCCGTCGCGGTCCACCCAATGGGCGCGCACGGCATCTTCCACCGCCTCGGCGATCTCCACGCTGGCGGCCAGGTTGTAGCCCGGCGGCGGCAGGATGCGGCCGAACACGAAGTTGCGGTTGCCGGACGGCAGGTATTCAAGCTGCGGCAGCAGCAGATAGGCCACCATCATGGCGATGCCCGCCGTGGCCGCCACGGTGCTGAGCGCCAGGCCGCGGCTGTGGACGATGCGGTGGGTGAGCGCGCGCACCCCGGCAACGAAACCGCGCCCGAACGCGTCGATCCCCGGCAGCCGCACCGGCTTGGCGTCCTCGCCCACCTTCTCGCGGCTGAGCAGCCGGGCCGACAGGGCCGGGATGACGGTGATGGCCACCACCAGCGACAGCAGCACGGAGACGGAGATGGCCACGGCGATGTCGCGGAAGAGCTGGCCCACCACCAGGTTCATGGTGAGGATGGGGATGAACACCATCACCGTGGTCAGCGCCGATACCAGCACCGCCCCCCACACCTGGCGCGCGCCTTCGTAGGCCGCCTTGGGGGCGGACATGCCGGCCTGCCGGAGCCGGAAGATGTTCTCCAGCACCACGATGGCGGCATCCACCACCATGCCGACGGCGAAGGCGAGCCCGGCCAGCGAGATCACGTTGATGGAGCGGCCGAGTGCGGCCATGGCGACGAAGGAGCCCACCACCGACACCGGAATGGCCAGCGACACCACCAGCGTGGCCCGCCACGAGCGCAGGAAGATCATCAGCACCAGGGCTGCCAGGGTGCCGCCGACGATGATGTTGGACTGCACCAGATCGACCGCGGAATTGATGTAGACGGTTTCGTCGTACACCTGCTCCACCCGCAGCCCGTGGTCGGGGATCAGGCCGGCGTTCAACTGATCCACCGCCGCCTGGATGCCGGCCATCACCTCGATCACGTTGGCCCCGGTCTCGCGCAGTGCGTTCAGCACCAGGGCCGGCTCGCCCATGTGGCGGATGCGGGCGCTCGGTTCCTGGAAGGCGAACTGCACATTGGCAATGTCGCCCACGGTGACGCGGCCGATGGTGCCGCTGTCGGGGTCTTCCAGCGTACGGATCAGCACGGCGCGCACCTGGTCGGGCGAGGTGAACTCGCCGTCGGTGCGCACGGTGTAGCGGCGCTTGCCCTCGTCCACATCGCCGGCGGTAAGCGACACGTTGGCGGCGCGCAGAGCGGTCACCACCTCCGGCACGGTGAGCCGGTAGCGGGCCATCAGCTCGGGCTCGACGACCACCTGCATCTCGCGGTCGGAGCCGCCGTAGACATTTACCTCCGCGACCCCCGGCACGCGCTCCAGCCGGGCTTCGATATAGTCCTCCACGAACGGCCCGAAGCTTTCGATGGGATCGTCCACGCCGGGCAGCCGCGTCAGCGCGAACCAGGCGATGGCGCTGCCGTTGACATCGGCGGTGCGGATGGTCGGCTCGTCGGCCTCGTCGGGATAGCCGTTCACCCGGTCCAGCCGGTTGGCGGTGAGCAGCAGCGCCCGGTCCATGTTGGTGGAGATGGCGAAGGTGAGCGTGATGTCGGCGTTGCCGCGGCTGGCTTCGCCGACGATCTCCTCCACCCCTTCCAGGCCGCGCAGCACCTCCTCCTGGCGGTTGAGGATCTCGCGCTCCACCTCTGCCGGTGCGGCACCGGGCCAGGACGTGGAAATCTGGATGACCGGGCGATTGACGTCGGGCGTGAGCTGGATGGGGATGGTCTGCAGCGACACGTAGCCGAACATCACTACCATCAGCACCGCGGCGATCACGGCGATGGGGCGATGGATGGACAGGCCGATCAGGTTCACCGGCTAGCTTCCCCGTACCGAAACCGGCTGGCCCGCCCGCAGGTTCTCGTTGCCGCGGATCACCACCAGGTCGCCCGGCTCCAGCCCGCTCAGCACCTCGAACCGGTTGCCCAGCGAGGCGCCGATCTCGATCGACCGCGGCTGGGCGAGCCCGTCTTCCACCACGAACACCAGCCGGCCCGCCGGGCCACTCAGCACCGCATCCTTGTCCACCGTCACCACGTCGACTTCGGCTTCCGTCGGCACTTCCACCACCACGCTCTGGCGGGCGGCCACGCCGGCGGTTTCGTAGTCCAGCTCCGGCACCAGGCGGACGACGCGGGTGCGCGTGAGCGGATCTTCCACCGGCACCACCGCGCGCACCTCGGCCATCACCGCAAGCCCGGCGGACACCCGCACTTGCACGTGGCGGCCGACGCTGAGCCCGCCCACCGTTGCGGCAGGCACGGCCGCTTCGATTTCCAGGTCGTGGTGATTCACCAGGGTAACGATGGGATCGCCGACGCGGACATATTCGCCGGTATCGACATGGCGGGCGCTGACCACGCCGGGAAAGGGTGCGCGGATTTCGCCGTAGTCCAATTCCAGGGCCGCCAGATCGCGCGCCACTTCCGCGCGGTGAACCCCGGCCACCGCTTCGGCCAGTTCGCCGGCCGCCCGCCGGCGTTCGGCGATGGCGTCGTCCAGCCGCGCCTGGTTGAAGGCGGCACTGCCGCGCAGCCGCTCAAGCCGCGCCACATCCTGCGCGAACAGGGCTTCGGTGGCGGTGGCGGACTCCACACCGGCGCGCTGCTCATCCAGCGTCGCCGTCGCCAGATCGAGGGCAGCCTGCAACCGATCGGTGTCCAGTTCCGCCAGCAGGTCGCCGGCCTCCACCGCATCGCCGACGGTGACGGAGACGGCGAGCACCGGGCCGTCGACCCGGGCGGCCACCACGCTGGACTGCATGGCGACAAACTGCCCGACGACGCTCTGGGTCTGGGTCATCGGCTCCAGGCGCACGGCGTCGACATCGACCAGGGCGCCCTGGTCGGTCTGGCCACAGGCCGAGGACGCGCTGAGCATCAGAACTGCAGCCGCCGCCAAAAAACGCATCCGGGAGCCCCTCCGTTCCCGATCTCCGAGACAGATCTGATACGATTCCCTTTGCCGTCTAGCCATCGCAAAGTCGGCATGGCACCACTCGGAGCGTTTGCGAAGGGGTGGCTTGCGGCGCGCGCGGGGAGATAGCGGCGGGAGGCAGCCCAGATGGCATCGCTCGGGGGTTCTTCCCGCGTCCTCCCGGTGCTAGCATTTCAACCGAAGCGATCTCCCTGACCCGACCGCGTGCATGAACACCCTCCTCTTTACCCACCCCGCCTGCCTGGACCACGACACTGGGCTCGGCCACCCGGAATCGCCGGACCGCCTGCGCGCGGTGCTGGCGGCGCTCAACGGTGAGGCCTTCATGTTCCTCGACCGGCGGGAAGCCCCGCTGGCGACGATCGAGCAGCTCGTGCGTGCCCATCCGCGCGCCTATGTGGACCAGGTTCTGGGGGAAGTGCCGGACCAGGGATACGCCGATCTGGACGCCGACACGGTGCTGTCGCCGGGCAGCGGCGAAGCGGCCTTGCGCGCCGCCGGGGCCGTGTGCGCCGCCATCGATGCGGTGTTCAAGGGCGAAGGCCGCAACGCCTTCTGTGCGGTACGGCCGCCGGGCCACCACGCCGAAATCGGCCGGGCCATGGGCTTCTGCCTGTTCAACAACGTCGCCGTGGGCGCCCTGCATGCCCAGGCGGTGCACGACATCGAACGGGTCGCAGTGGTGGACTTCGACGTGCACCACGGCAACGGCACCCAGGATATCTTCTGGAACCACCCGAAGCTGATGTACTGCTCCACCCACCAGTGGCCGCTCTATCCCGGCACCGGGTCGCCAGCGGAAACCGGCTCGGCCAACAACATTGTCAACGTGCCGCTGGCCGCCAATTCCGGCTCGCCGGAGTTCCGCTATGCCATGTCGGACAAGATCCTGCCGGCGCTGCGCAGCTTCAAGCCGGAGCTGATCTTGATCTCCGCCGGGTTCGATGCCCACAGCCGCGACCCGCTGGCCGGCCTGCATTTCACCGAGGACGATTTCGTCTGGGCGACCCGCCGGCTGGGCGAGTTGGCCGTGGATGTCTGCGAAGCCCGCATGGTCTCCGTGCTGGAGGGTGGCTACAATCTCCGCGCGTTGGCATCGAGCTGTGCCGCCCATGTCCACGAGCTGATGGTGGTCTGAGGCCGGCTTCTGCCGGCCAGTCCCCTGGCGGAGACCTCCACTGCGGAGCCCCCCCATTTCGGAGACCCCCCATTTCGGAGCCCCGATGAGCGAACGCGACGCGGAGATCACGACCTTGTCGTTCGAGCAGGCCATCGCCGAGCTGGAGCAGATCGTGCGCCGGCTGGAAGCAGGCGAGGACGACCTGGACAGCGCCATCGCGGCGTTCGAGCGCGGCGCCAAGCTGCGCGCCCATTGTGAAGCCAAGCTGCAGGATGCGCGCATGAAGGTGGACAAGATCATGCGCGATGCCGAAGGCGCGCTCACCGCCACTCCGGCGGAGCCATCATGAGTGGCTTCAACCTGGGCCGCCACATGGCGGAGACGGGCCAGGAAGTGGAACGCACGCTGGAACGGCTGCTTCCCGAAGTCCGCGGCACCGAAAGCCGGCTGTTCGAAGCCATGCGCTATGCCTGCCTGGGCGGCGGCAAGCGCCTGCGCCCCTATCTGGTGATGGCCAGTTCCGGGCTGTTCGGCGTCGGCACCAACCACGCGCTCCGCGTCGCCGCGGCGATCGAATGCGTGCACTGCTATTCGCTGATCCACGACGACCTGCCGGCGATGGACGACGACGATTTCCGCCGCGGCCGGCCGACCGTGCACAAGGCCTATGACGACGCCACCGCCATCCTGGCGGGCGACGCCCTGCTGACCCTGGCGTTCGAGATCATCGCCGACCACGATACCCACGAAGATCCGCAGGTCCGCGTGGCCCTCGCCATGGCGCTGGCCAAGGCTGCCGGGGCCAACGGCATGGTGGGCGGCCAGATGCTCGACATGCTGGCCGAGCAGGAAGACGTCGATATCGGCGCCGTCACCCGGCTGCAACGCCTGAAGACGGGCGAGCTGTTCGCCTTCTCCTGCGAGGCGGGCGCCATTCTCGGCAAGTCCGATCCCAACCGGCGCAACGCCCTGCGCGGCTTCGCCCACGACATGGGGCTGGCCTTCCAGATCGCCGACGACCTTTTGGACGTGACCGGGCGGGAAGAGGATGTGGGCAAGGCCGTGGGCAAGGATGCCGTGGCCGGCAAGGCCACCTTCGTGTCGATCCTCGGCGTGGAGCGCGCCCGCGACCAGGCTCAACTGCTGGCCGACCAGGCGATCCGCCACCTGGAGATCTTCGACCAGCGGGCCGACCCCCTGCGCGCGGTGGCGACCTTCGTGGTGGCGCGGCGGGCATAGCTCAAATCATAGCTCAAATCCGCTTTGCGCCGGGGGCCGCACCGGTCGTCCCTAGCCTGTTGCACTGCATATACAATTGCCGGTTTTACCCTGTTCAATCACGCGTGATGCCAGGTTGCGGCACCGCAACGCGCTTGACGCCCCCACCAACCGCATGCTTCGTCTAGCTATGGCGCAGTGGCGAATGCCGACGTTCCGGACGACGACTTTCGGCGCCGCTGCCCGACCCCGCGGAGCCAATGATCCCAGCTATGAGCAGCGAAACGCCCCTCCTCGATACGATCCCCTCGCCCGCCGCCCTTCGCGACCTCGATACCCATCAACTTCGGCAACTCGCTGACGAGCTGCGCACCGAAACGGTGAGCGCGGTCTCCGTCACCGGTGGCCATCTGGGGGCGGGGCTGGGTGTCGTGGAGCTGACGGTGGCGCTCCACTATGTGTTCGAGACGCCGGACGATCGCCTGATCTGGGATGTCGGCCACCAGTGCT
>JAGQRL010000185.1 GCA_020425485.1 Rhodospirillaceae bacterium | reverse complement strand
TCCACGCCGGTGGCCTTGGCCACCAGCTCGATCATGGTCATCCGCGGATAGGGGCCGGCCAGTTCGATCTCCCGGTCGCCATAGGCCACGCGGGTGCCGCCGGCGGCGGCCAGGGCGGCGCGCGACAGCAGCGCTTCCACCACCTCCATCATGTCGGTCCAGTCCGCATAGGCCTGGTACATCTCCAGCATGGTGAATTCGGGATTGTGGCGCGGCGAGATGCCCTCGTTGCGGAAGCAGCGGCCGATTTCGAACACCCGGTCCGACAGCCCGCCGACGATCAGCCGCTTCAGGTACAGCTCCGGCGCGATGCGCAGGAACATGTCCATATCCAGCGTGTTGTGGTGGGTGACGAAGGGCCGCGCCGCCGCCCCGCCCTGGAGCGATTGCAGCATCGGCGTTTCCACCTCCAGGAAGCCGCGCGCCTCCAGCTCCGCCCGGATGGAGGCGATGATGCGGCTGCGCGCCCTCAGCGTGTCGCGCGAATCCTCGTTCATGATCAGGTCGAGGTAGCGCTGGCGGTAGCGCGCTTCCTGGTCGGTCAGCCCGTGATACTTCTCCGGCAGCGGCAGCAGCGCCTTGGCCAGCACGGTGAGCGACGTGGCGTTGACCGTCAGCTCGCCGCGCCGGGTGCGCCGCACGGCCCCCTCCACCCCCAGCATGTCGCCGATGTCGAGCTGGGCGAGCAGCGCCTGGCCGGCGTCGTCCAGATAGTCCTTGTGGCTGAAGATCTGGATCTTGCCGGAGGCGTCGTGGAGGTCGATGAACATGCCGGAATTGCGCAAGGCCCGGATGCGCCCGGCCACCCGCACGGTGTCTTCGGTCACCGTATCGTCGGGCAGCTCGGCATAGCGCGCCTGCAGGCTCGTCGCTTTGTCGGTCGGGTCGAAGCGGTAGGGGTACGGGTCCACCCCGGCGGCAGCCAGGGCCGCCCGCTTGTCCAGCCGCGGCTGGGTCAGCGGATTGTCGCGGAACTCCTCGGGGATCGGCAGATCTGCGTCGGTCATGGCGGGGTCAATCTTGGCAAGCGGAAGCGGGGGTGGGTGGTCGCCCGGTGATCGTGCGGTGCGCGGTCGGATCGCACAGGCTCCGGGGCCGCCGACGGCGAACACGCTCTAGGCGCTCATGCGCCAAATGGAAAGGCGCCTGTGGCATGACGCCTGTGCGCTCAACGGTGGCGCAGCACGCCCGTTTGATGTCACCTTAGCGGCCCAGGGCCAACCTGCGCGATGAGTGCCGGCCGGCTCCGGCCGCGGCACGCCCCCGGCCACCTAGACCGGGACAGCTTTGCCAGACCGATGACCGACGACGATCACCAGACCGAGACTCCGACCGAAACCCCGCCCGACATCTCTGCGGACATGGACGCCATCGAGCGTCTGCCGCTGTCGATCATCCCGCTGGAAACCAAGGCGCTGCGGCGGGCCACGCTGATCAAGAACATGGCGCTCGACGGCGTGGTGGAGATGTTCCAGGCGGAAGGGTCGGGCAGCGGCCAGCTCAAGCCGGCCCAGCTACCCACCTTCTTCGGCTGGCCCGAAGGCAAGCGCCACCCCGACATGCTGAAGCTGGAGCGCCTGGCGGAGCTGACCAGCTACGACGTGTACAGCCTGCGCATCGAACTGCGGCGGCTCGACATCCCGCTCGACGAGGTGTCCGTGCTCAAGCTGTCGCCGGAAAAGGCGTCGGAGCTGACGCGCTACATGAAGACCTTCACCGAACCGCTGATTCGCCAGGTCTACGGCGGCACGCACGACGAGATCCGCAGCTTCGACGACATCATCGCCATGTTCTCCCGCCCCAACAAGCAGGAGGCGCTGCGGAACCTGCGCATGATCGCCGAGCGCCTGAAAGTGGAGCTGATCGACGTTCCCCGCTTTCTGGAAGACTACGGTGACGTTTTTCTGTCATTAGCATACTTCAAGCAATATCTGGACCGGCTGGGTCCGCAGATCGACAGCTTCCTCACGGCGGCAGGGAATTTAAAGAAGACGCATCAGTTGAAGATGGACCGGCGGTTCATGGCCTCGGTGGAACTGCTGGAAACCGAGCTGGCCGCCATCCTCACCTCGATCACCGGGCGGTTCGACACCTTCAACCGCCGCACCGGCGACATGTGGCGCAACATCACCGCGGATTCGTTCCGCCGGGTGCGCAACCTGATCACCGCCCACCACATCTCCGTTGGCGGCGTGCTGTGCGGGCTGAGCGTAAAGATGAACGCCTGGCGCCAGCGCTTCGGCCACTACCCCGAAGGCGCGGCCCTGCTGAGCCGCGGCGACTTCATCATGGGCGAAATGCGCCAGGGCATCGAACGCATCCGCGCCATCGAGACCTCGGCCCCCAGGATCCCCTGACGCGGCCGGGACTCCACCGCCTCCAATTAACCTTAAGAAACGGCGCCGGCATCGCGGCCGCTCATCCGGCTGAGATCATGCCGATTCTTGGACCGGCGATCGTTCGAGATGCATTTGTATTTTTTTGATTGCCGCACGGAAATTAGTGTATCGTTGCTTGTCACACCCTCTGGTGTCATCGATGGGGTGCACCGGGCCGCTGCGGCGGGCCCAGATGGTGCCCTTGCCGCCAGAGCGGATCGAAGTGTCTTGAGAGGAGCGGCCGAACACCGGGCGGACTAGGAGCGGACCGAGGAACGGCGTTTCCCCGCGCACCGTTGGGCACGGAAGAAGGTTGGTGGAGGGCGCAGTGCGACCCTACGACTTCACACCCTACCCAGACGAAACTGGCATCCGGTCCAGAAGCCTCCACCCATGGCGCCGCCGCCGCCGGCCGCACCTGAGCCTCCCCTGTCAATCCGGCGTCCGCGGTCCGCTGCAGGGCTGCGCCCATGCCGGCCAGGCCTGCGGGCCATGAAGGGGCGCGACGACATGTCCTCCCAAGGGGGAGGACGCCGGGCATGATCTGCTCCGATGCCGGATTGCCCTGGGCGGGCCGCGAGCTGGCGAACTCCGTCGACCTGCTGCTGGTCTGCGACGGGTCCACCGAGGACCTGCGGCGCCGCATCGAAGCCGCCCTGCCCGATCTGATGGTGCGCCTGCGCGTCGTCGGAGCCGACAGCCTGGGCCATCTCATCCCCCCCAACACCGCGGCCATCGTGGCCCTGGAGGATCTGGACGCCACGGTGCTGGCGGTGGAACGCCTGACCGCGCGGCCGACGGCGGGGCCGGTGGTGGCGCTGGCGCCGGCCGGCGACGGCGACCTTGCGGCCATCGAGCGGGCCGGCGCGGCGGAGGTGCTGACCCGTGACGAGTTGAACGGCCGGGTCGGCTGCCGCCTGCTCGGCCGGGTGGTCGCCGACGCCCAGTGGATCGATCGGCTGGACGAATGGAAGACCATCGCGCGCGAAGCCTCCCAGCGCTTCGACGAGCTGATGGATCGCCACGCCGACGGCATTCTGGTGATCGATCCCACCGGCCTGTGCCTCTACGCCAACGCCGCCGCCCGCGCCCTGCTGACCGCCGATGCCGGTGCCGGCGAGCTGGCCGGCCAGATGGTGGGCATTCCGCTGGCCGGCGAGGATACGCTGGTGGATGCGGCGGGGGCAGACGGCACGCTCCGGGCGCTGTCGCTCAGGACAACGGAGATGACGTGGAAGGGCCGGCCGGTGCGGCTCGCCACCTTGCGCGACATCACCGGCCATGCCGCGGTGGCGGCCCAGGCGCGCCAGGCCCAGAACCGGCTGGCCGCGGTGCTGGACACCATGGCCGAGGGCCTGATCGTGGCCGATGGCAACGGCACCATCTGTGCCCTCAACGCCGCCGCCGAACGCATGAGCGGCTATGCCGCGGCCGACCTGATCGGCAGCCCGGCCGATCGGCTGGTTGCCGGCGGGCTGGAGCCGGCGGATGCCGGCGGCGGGGGCGGCGCTGCGGCCGACGGGCATCCGGCCTGGCAGGAAGCCGAGCTGCGCTGCAAGGGCGGATCGCTGGTGCCGGTGCAACTGGCCACCACGGCGGTGGAAGAACCCGACGCCCCGGCAGGAAGCCCGCAGGCCCGTACGCTTCTGGCCGTACTCTACGACGTACGCGACCGCAAACAGGCCGAAGCCAGCATCCTCGCCGCCAAGGCCCAGGCCGATGTGGCCAACCGCACCAAGTCGGAATTCCTGGCCAATATGAGCCACGAGCTGCGCACGCCGCTCAACGCCATCATCGGCTTCGCCGAGCTGATCCGCGACCAGGCCTTCGGCCCCGATGCCGTCCACCGCTATGCCGACTACGGCAAGATCGTCTTCGACAGCGGCCAGCACCTCCTGCAGCTCATCAACGACGTGCTCGACATGTCGCGCATCGAGGCGGGCTCCTACGCGCTCAACGAAAGCACCGTGCGCATCGGTCAGATGGTGCGGAACTGCTTCGTGATGGTGGGCATGCGGGCGCGCAGCGCCATGATCACCCTGGTGGACGACGTGCCGGACACCCTGCCGGAACTGCGGGCCGACGCCCGCGCGGTGAAGCGGGTGCTGCAGAACCTGCTGTCCAACGCCGTCAAGTTCACCCCGGCGGGCGGACAGGTGTCGGTCGGCGCCATCGTGGAAGCCGACGGCTCGCTGAGGATCACCATCGCCGATACCGGCCCCGGCATCGCCGACGATGCCATCCCCCTGGTGATGACGCCGTTCGGCCGCGCCCAGCGCAACCCCAGCCGCATGCGCGGCGGCGCCGGGCTGGGTCTGCCCATCAGCGCCAACCTGATGCAGATGCATGGCGGGCGGCTGCACATCGAAAGTGCGCTCGGCGAAGGCACCAAGGTGCATTGCCACTTCCCCGCAGAGCGCGTGATCCAGCCCCTCTGGCGCCGCCCCTAGAGACTGCTGAGACAGGGCCGCACCGGCCCTCGCCGCCGAACGGTCACGGCCTTGCCTGCGGCACGTCCGCCCGCGGCCCGGTTGTGCCACAGGCGTGCCTTGATCCTCTGGCTGGATGCGCCACGCAATAAAGGCGTCCGCAAATGGCCGCCATGCAGCCGATCAGAACGTTTGGGGGTAAGGACCATGACCAATCTTCGCAGCTTGGCATTGGCTGGGGTCGCCTTCGGGGCGGTGGCGGCCGGCCTGCCGGTTCCCATGGCTTGGGCCCAGGAGGCCAGCGACCTGTCGCTCAGCCGGGTCATGCTGTCCACCGGCGGCGTCGGCTATTTCGAGTTCGAGGCCCAGGTGACCGGCGATGCCGAGCTGACGCTGGATGTGCGGCTCGATCAGGTGGACGACGTGCTGAAGAGCCTGGTGGTCTACGACGACACCGGTGCCATCGGCACCGTCAGCCTGCCCGGCCGCGAGCCGCTGCGCGAGGTGTTCCGCGAGCTGCCGTTCTCGCCCGATGCGCTGGCTGCACCGGAAAATCTGCTGAATGCGCTGCGCGGGGCCGAAGTTCGGGCCATCGGCGCGCGCGAGGTGGTCGGCCGCATCCTCTCCGTCACCGCGGAGGACGTGGTGCACCCCGCCACCGGGCTGTCCACCCGCCAGCACCGCGTGACCCTGATGACCGACGACGGCATGCGCCAGGTGATCATGGAGGAGACCGACTCGCTCAGCTTCGTCGACCCCGAATTGCAGGCCCAGATCACCGATGCGCTGGAAGCGCTCGCCCAGCACAACGAGCGCGACCGCCGCGAGCTGACCATCGAGAGCTTCGGCGATGGCCAGCGCACCATCCGCGTGGCCTATGTGGTGGAAGTGCCGCTGTGGAAGAGCAGCTACCGCCTCACCTTGTCGGATGATCCGGCGGTGGAGCTGGCCTCGCTGCAGGGCTGGGCGGTGCTGGAAAACCTCAGCGGCGACGACTGGGACGGCATCGAGCTGACCGTGGTCTCGGGCAACCCCGTCACCTTCACCCAGGCGCTCTACCAGGCCTACTACGTGGAACGGCCGGAAGTGCCGGTGGAAGTGTTCGGCCGGGTGATGCCGGGCGTCGACACCGGGGCGATCCCGCTGCCCGGCCAGCAGCCCATGCCGGCACCGGCGCCGGCCGACTATGCGGCCCGGGATGTCGCGGCCGAAGCGACCATGATCGGCGCACTGGCGGGGGGCACCATTGGCGGCGGCTACGCCGCAGCCGAAGACCGGGCGATGGACCAGGCCCAGGTGGTTGCGGCGGAAAGCACCG
>JAGQRL010000184.1:981-2193 GCA_020425485.1 Rhodospirillaceae bacterium | reverse complement strand
ACGTGACCATCCAGGCGCAGATCCTTGAGCTGCTGGTCGACCTCCAACGCTCCAACCGCATGGCCATGATGCTGGTGACCCACGACATGGGCGTGGTGGCGGAAACCGCCCAGCGGGTGGTGGTGATGTATGCCGGCCAGATCGTCGAAGCGCACAGTGCCGAACGCCTGTTCAACCAGCCGCGCCACCCCTACACCCAGGCCCTGCTGGATGCGCTGCCCGAACGCAGCCTCGGGCGCTCGCGGCTGCCCACCTTGCCCGGCGTCGTGCCGGGGGCGCATGACCGGCCGGACGGCTGCCTGTTCAACCCGCGCTGCCGCTACCGCAGCGCCATCTGCATGAGCGATCCGCCCGCCCTGGCCGACGATTCGGTGGGACGGGAAACCGGCAAGATCCGCTGCCACTTTCCGCTCCAGCCCGTGGAGGCCAGCGCGTGAGCCGGATTGCCGAAGCCCGCGACCTGAAGCGCCATTACGCCATCGCCGGGGGGCTGAGCGGCAAGCCCGCCCTGCTGCGTGCGCTGGACGGCGTCGACTTCGACCTGGATACCGGCCACACGCTGGCCGTGGTCGGTGAATCCGGCTCCGGCAAGTCCACCATGGGCCGCCTGGTGACGATGATCGAGCGGCCCACCGAAGGCACCTTGCGCCTAGCCGGAACCGATACCGCCAAGCCGCTGGATCGCCACGCCCGCCGCACCGTCCGCCAGACCGTGCAGATGGTGTTCCAGGATCCCTACGGCTCGCTGAACCCGCGCAAGACCATCGGCGCCATCTTGGAAGAACCGCTGGTGATCAACACCCGCCACTCCCGGGCATCGCGCCGGGAACAGGCGATTTCCATGCTCGCCAAGGTGGGCCTGCGCCCGGAACACTACAGCCGCTATCCGCACATGTTTTCCGGCGGGCAGCGCCAGCGCATCGCCATCGCCCGCGCGCTGATGCTGAAGCCGAAGCTGCTGGTGGCCGACGAGCCGGTGTCCGCACTCGACCTCTCCGTGCAGGCCCAGGTGCTGAACCTGATGATGGACCTGCAGGAGGAGTTCGACCTCGCCTACCTGTTCATCAGCCACGACCTCAGCGTCGTCCGCCACATCGCCAATGCGGTGCTGGTGCTCTATCTCGGCCGGCCGGTGGAACAGGGGCCGAAGGAAACCATCTTCGCCCGGCCCGCACACCCCTACACGCGGGCCCTGCTGGCCAGCACGCCCAC
>JAGQRL010000184.1:0-852 GCA_020425485.1 Rhodospirillaceae bacterium | reverse complement strand
CAGCTTCGCGAGGTGGACGGCCGCCAGGTGGCCTGCCACCACGCCGAAACCGTCGCCGGCGGCTGACCCCGGCGGCCAATCCCGGCAGTCAGCCCCGGCAGCCAACCCCGGCGGCCAACTCCGGCGGCCAACTCCGGCGGCGCGGCACGGCTTGCCAACCCGTGCCGCTGCGCCCACGCTGGCCGCGGCTAGCAGGCAGGCGAGGCGCATGGGCGAGGGCGACGCCGGAACGGATCGGGATGCGCAGGGTGCCTGTGCCCACCGTCGTCGCTGGCCCAGCCTTCAGCGCCTGATCGCCGTTGCCGCGGTTGCCGTGTCCCTGTCCGGCTGCGGCTTCTTCCTGCCCGATCGCATCCACTACCAATGGCAGCCCGGCACCGACCCCGCGCTGCCGGATGGCGCCGCAGAGGCCGGTGGCGATGCCGGGGGCGACGCCATGATCGGCCTGGCGCTGTCCGGCGGCGGCAGCCGCGCTGCCCTGTTCGCAGCAGCGGTGCTGGAACAGTTGGCCGAAGCCGGGCTCGCCCTTCAGATCACCCATATCTCCAGCGTGTCGGGCGGCGGGTTTGCGGCCGCCTACTTCGCCACCCACCCGCTCGCCGCGGCTTGCCCCGGCGGTGACCGGGCGTGCCAGCGCCGCTATTTCGCGGCGTTCTTCGACACCATGCGGGAGGATTTCTGGGGCGACACTCTGCTCAACCAGCTCGCCCATCCCGGCCGCATCACCAGCCCGACGCGCCGCGCCACCTCGCTGCAGGAAGCGCTGGACGACAGCTTCCTCCACGCCACCGCCTTCGCCGACCTGCCGGCGACCCCCATCCTGCTGTTCAACGCCGCCAGCTACGACGACGG
>JAGQRL010000183.1:20816-21790 GCA_020425485.1 Rhodospirillaceae bacterium | reverse complement strand
GCATGGCCAGCAGCGCCACCACCGTTTTGCCGGAGCCGACATCGCCTTGCAGCAGGCGCACCATGCGCAGCTCGCCCGCCATGTCGGCATCGATGTCGGCGAGGGCTGCCTGCTGGGCGCCGGTGAGTGCAAAGGGCAGGGCATCGATCACCCGGCGGCGCAGCGCCCCGGTGGCGGCGGTGGACCGGCCGCGGCGGCGGCGCAGCTTGGCGCGCACCACGGCCAGCGCCACCTGGTTGGCCAGCAACTCGTCATAGGCGAGCCGCGCGCGCGCCGGGGCGGCCGGCAGCAGGTCGCCGGCACCGCTGGGGGCGTGCAGGGCGCGCACGGCATCCGCCCAGTCCGGCCAGGCTTCCCTGGCCTTCAAGGCCGGGTCCAGCCATTCCGGCAGGGTGGGCAGGCCTTCGAGGATGTGGGCCAGCGCGCGCGCCAGGGTGCGGCCGGTGAGCCCGGCGGTGAGCGGGTAGACCGGTTCCAGCCGGGCGATCTCCGCCAGCTTGTCGGCCGGTACCGCCTCGTCGGGATGCACCATCTGCAAACGGTCGCGGTAGCGGTCGACGCGGCCGGACACCGCCACCCGCTGGTGCGGCGGAAAGGTCTTCCACAGCCAGTCGGACTTGGCGTTGAAGTAGACGAGGTCGATCTCGCCGCCGTCGTCGCGGCATTCGATCTTGTAGGGCGCGCGTGCGCCGCCGCCGGGCCGGTGTTCCACCACCTCCACCACCAGGGTGGCGATCTGGCCCGGTTCGGCTGCGGCGGTGGAGCCGGTGGCCCGCCGGTCGATCAGCCCGGTGGGCCGGTGCCACAGGAGGTCGAGCGGCCGCTCGCCGGCCACCTTGGCGATCAGCGCCAGGGTGCGCGGACCGATGCCGGGCAACCGGTCGATCTTGGCGAACAGGGGAAACAGGGACTGGGGCCGCATCCGGCCGTTCTACGCGGGCCGCGGTCGCGACGGAACCGCCCTCAGCGGCGCA
>JAGQRL010000183.1:0-20793 GCA_020425485.1 Rhodospirillaceae bacterium | reverse complement strand
GACTAGAGGTCGGTGGCGAAGGCCATGTCCACGCTGACGACGGCGTGGCGGTTCTGCACCGGCAGGTTGAGGGTCACGGTCACCTCGGCGTCGAGCACGAAGCCCGACGCGATATCCACCAGCGAGGTGCCGCTGAAGGTGCCGTTGATGGTGGTGCTGCGGATCTCGCCGCTCAGATCGATGGTCAGGGCGTCGCGCCCCTGGTGGTCGCCGCGCTCCACCACGATGGCTTCGCCGCTCACCGTCACCTGCGGCGTGCCGGGGTAGTTTTCCATCGTCTGGGTGTCGGAAAAGCGGATGCGCTCGCCCACCCGCAGCCCGTCGGGCGGGAAGGCGGCGGCGAGATAGCGGAACTCGTCGGCCTGGCCCATGGGCAGGGGAGAGGCGGTGCCGCCCAGCCCCGACAGGTCGGCGCCGAGGAAGCGGCCATCGGGATCGAAGCGGTAGGTGACCGTGGTGTCGAGTTGCTGGGAATAGCGCTGGTCCATGAACTCGGCGTTGAGGTCGCCTATCCCCAGGATCATGTCGATGCCGTCGGGGCGCACGCGGCCTTCCACCGTGCCGTCCATGTCCATGGCAAAGGGCATGCGGTTGCCGGCGATGCTCAGGTTGCCGGAAATGTCCATCTGGTAGTCGCCGGAAGGCGGCGGGCCGAAGGCGATGACGATCGGTTCGCTGAAGGTGCCGAGCGTCTCGCTCTCCCACTCCACATCCGCCGATGCGATCGGCAATTCGCCGACCTCGCGCTGGTAGTAGACGGCCCCGACACCGGCGGCCACGCCCAGTATCATCGCCAGGAAGATGATCTTGAACACCGTTGGCTCCGCCGCAGGACCGAAATAGGCTTGAGCACCCCCACACCAAGCCGAGTCAGCCTAGCAAAGGACAAATAGTCAATGCGACAGAATTCGGCCGGTTGAGAATTCAGGCAGGTCGGCTATATGGGTGTGCAGGTTAAAGGAATGTGAATGGTAAAAAAGAATGACGATGAAGTATCCGGAAGGGGAAGCGCCGGAGCACCCTCACGACACCACGGAGGACGCGGATCCGCAGTATATTCGCCGGCGGCAGCTGCGGTTCCGCGCCTGGCACCGCGGCACGAAGGAGGCCGATTTGCTACTCGGCACCTTTGCCGACCGCTATCTGGAGACGCTGGAGCCGGACGAACTGGCGCAGTTTGAAGCTCTCCTGGAAAACAATGATGCGGACCTGTACGACTGGGCCAATGGTCGCGCCGAGGTTCCGGCGGAGTTCAACACCCCGGTGATGGGAAGGCTGCGCGCCCACAAGATTGCCGATTACCTCTGAGCGTGGGGCATGCCCGAAGGTTCCAACGCCGGCCTTAGTGGCGGCGGCACCGCCCTGATTTGCGGAGCGCCGGACGGTCACGACGTCCGTTTGATTGCCCAACTCGCCCGCAAGCGCGGCGGGGCTGGGCTGCTGCATGTTGCGCTGGACGATGCGCGGATGGCGCGGGTCGCCGATATCGCCCAGTTCTTCGCGCCCGATCTCACCGTTTTCCAGGTGCCGGCGTGGGATTGCCTGCCCTACGACCGGGTGTCGCCGAAGCCCGATATCGTGGCGCGGCGGGTGGCGGCGCTGACCCGGCTGGCGGCCACCTGGCCGGCCGAACGGCCGCGCCTCGTCCTCACAACCGTTAACGCGGTCTCCCAGCGGCTGCCGCCGCGCAGCATGTTCGAGGGGGCGACGCGCAAGGTCGCAGTGGGCGCCCGGCTCGATCTCGACCGACTCACCGCCTATCTCGACCGCTACGGCTACATCCGCGCCCAGACGGTGCGCGAGCCGGGCGAGTTCGCCCTGCGCGGCGGCATCGTCGACATTTTCCCGCCGGGACGCGACGACCCGGTGCGAATCGACCTGTTCGGCGACGAGGTGGACACCATCCGGGTGTTCGATGCGCTCAGCCAGCGCACCAAGGCCAAGCGCAAGCAGGTGATCCTCGTGCCGATGCACGAGCTGGTGCTGGAAGATGCCGCAATCGCCCGCTTCCGGGCGGAATACCGCCGCCTGTTCGGGGCGGTGGTGGCCGGCAGCGACCCGCTCTACGACGCCGTCAGCGAAGCCCGCCGCCACCAGGGGATGGAACACTGGCTGCCGCTGTTCCACGGCCAGCTCGAAACCCTGTTCGACTACCTGCCCGACGCGGCGGTGACGCTGGACCACCAGTCCGACCACGCGCTGGCCGCACGGCGCGAGCAGATCGCCGAGTTCTACGAGGCGCGCCGCCAGTTCCTGGTCGCCCGCAAGCACGGCGATACGGCGGTCTACAAGCCGCTGCCGCCCGATGCGCTCTACCTGACGGAGGAGGACTGGGCGGCCTCGCTGGCCGGGCGCGACGCTTCCCAGCTTTCGCCCTTTGCGTCGACAGCCGGGGCGGCGATGGATGCCGGCGGGCGGCGCGGCCGCGACTTCGCCGATGCCCGCGCCAACCCCGACGTGAACCTCTACGACACGGTGCGCGACCACGCCGCCCAGATGCGCCGCGACGGCCGCCGGGTGGTGATCGCCGGCTACACGCTGGGTGCGCGGGAACGCCTGAAGCGCCTGCTCACCGACCACGGCATGGCGCATCTGGCCGATGCGGAAACCTGGGAAGAGGTGGAAGCGCTGGATCCGCGCACCGTCGCCATGGCGGTGCTGCCGGTGGAGGTGGGGTTCGCTGCCCCGGACCTGGCCGTCATCACCGAGCAGGACATCCTGGGCGACCGGCTCACCCGGCCATCGGGGCGCAAGCGCAAGTCCGATGCCTTCATCGCCGAGGTGTCGGCGCTGACGCCGGGCGACCTGGTGGTGCATGTGGACCACGGCGTCGGCCGCTACGAAGGGCTGGAAACGCTGGTGGTCTCCGGCGCTGCCCATGATTGCCTGCGCCTCACCTACGCCGACGGCGACAAGCTGTTCCTGCCGGTGGAGAACATCGAGGTGCTGTCGCGCTTCGGCTCGGAAGAGGCCGGTGCGGCGCTGGACAAGCTGGGCGGGGCCGGTTGGCAGGCGCGCAAGGCCAGGGTCAAGAAGCGGCTGAAGGACATGGCCGACCAGCTCATGCGCATCGCCGCGGCGCGTGAGGTGCAGCAGGCCGACAGCATGGTCAGCCCGGAGGGGCTCTATCAGGAATTCTCCGCCCGCTTCCCCTACACCGAAACCGACGACCAGCTCCGCGCCATCGACGATGTGCTGGGCGATCTCGGCTCCACCCGGCCGATGGATCGGCTGGTGTGCGGCGATGTCGGCTTCGGCAAGACGGAGGTGGCGCTGAGGGCCGCCTTCGTGGCGGCATCCCACGGCCGCCAGGTGGCGGTGGTGGTGCCGACCACGCTGCTCGCCCGCCAGCACTACCGCACCTTCACCGAACGCTTCCAGGGCCTGCCCATCCGGGTGGGCCAGCTTTCCCGCCTGGTGTCGGCCAAGGATGCCAAGCAGGTGCGCGACGGGCTGGCCGACGGCACGCTGGACGTGGTGGTGGGCACCCACGCGCTGCTGGCCAAATCGGTCAAGTTCGACCGGCTGGGCCTGGTGATCGTCGACGAAGAGCAGCGCTTCGGGGTGAAGCAGAAGGAGCGGCTGAAGGACCTGCGCGCCAATGTGCATGTGCTGACGCTGACGGCGACGCCGATCCCGCGCACGCTGCAGATGGCGCTTTCCGGCGTGCGCGAGCTGTCGCTGATCGCCACCCCGCCGGTGGACCGGCTGGCGGTGCGCACCTTCGTGCTGCCCTACGACCCGCTGATCGTGCGCGAGGCGATCCTGCGCGAGCACTTCCGCGGCGGCCAGACCTACTACGTGTGCCCGCGCATCGAGGACCTGGCGCCGATGCACGAACAGCTCGCCCAGCTGGTGCCGGAGGCGAAGATCGTCAACGCCCATGGGCGGATGGCGGCAAGCCAGCTGGAAGACGTGATGAGCGCCTTCTACGACGGCCAGTTCGACGTGCTGCTCAGCACCAACATCGTGGAAAGCGGGCTCGACGTGGCGGCGGCCAACACGCTGATCATCCACCGGGCGGACATGTTCGGGCTGGCCCAGCTCTACCAGCTGCGCGGCCGCATCGGCCGGTCGAAGCTGCGCGGCTACGCCTACCTGACCTACGACACCGCCAAGCCGCTGTCGGACGTCGCCAAACAGCGCCTGCACGTGATCGAGACGCTGGAAAGCCTCGGCGCCGGCTTCACGCTGGCCAGCCACGACATGGACATCCGCGGTGCCGGCAACCTGCTGGGCGAGGAGCAGTCTGGCCACATCCGCGAGGTCGGCGTGGAGCTTTACCAGCAGATGCTGCAGGACGCGGTGGCGGCGGCCAAGGGCGGCGGGCTGGAGTTCACCGAGGACACCTGGTCACCGCAGATCAACCTGGGCATGCCGGTGCTGATCCCCGAAGCCTATGTGGCGGACCTGCATGTGCGGCTGGACATCTACCGGCGGCTCGGCCGGCTGGAGGATGCCGGCGAGCTGGAAACCTTCGCCGCGGAGCTGATCGACCGCTTCGGCAAGCTGCCGGCGGAGGTGGAAAACCTGCTGACGCTGGTGGGCCTGAAGCAGCTCTGCAAGCGCGCCGGGGTGGAGAAGCTGGACGCCGGGCCCAAGGGGGCGGTGGTGGCCTTCCGCGGCAACCGCTTTGCCCACCCCGAAAAGCTGGTGGCCTACATCCAGGGCCAGGCCGGGGCCGCCAAGGTGCGGGCCGACCACAAGCTGGTGCTGCTGCGCGCCTGGTCGTCGGACCGCTCGCGCGTCGACGGTGCCCGCAAGCTGCTGGAACAGCTTGCCGGCATGGCGGCGTAGGGGGAGCGAGCCGGCGCCGCCCTATTTCATGATGACTACGTCTTCGACGCGTAGATGGTGGCCCCGCCGCGGTAGCGCGCCAGGAAGAAGAACAGCATCGGGTACCACAGCAGGCAGTAGACCGTGCGTTCCGCCAGCCAGGTGAGGCCAAGGCCGGCGGCACGCAGGGCGGCAACCACCGGCCCCCGCGGCGGCCCGTAGCGCAGCCGGGCGCGGGTGCGCGCGTGCCAGCGCCCCCAGCGGCGGAACCAGCGCTTTTCGTGGATCTGCCGAACCACGGCAAACCCGTTGTAGAACAGGCCGTTGAGCGTGCCGAGCAGCCAGGTGACGCGGCCGGTGTAGAAGGAGTAGCTCACCGCCGCACTGGGCTCGATGTATTCGATGAAGTGCCAGTAGCGGCTGGGCAGCACCAGCATCTCGCCGGGGTCCAGCTCGCAGCGATAGCCCTCTGCCCGGTCGATGCCGGGGGTGTCCGGCGGCACCGGCCGGTCGAAATCCAGCGCGCTGTCGGAAATCAGCGGCAGCCGATGCAAGGCCGTGCTCTGGTCCGGCGCGAACAGGGTCAGCCGCCGCCGCCCGGCAATGGCGATGTGCAGCAGATCGTTCCATTCGCGGTCGTAGTGCATATCGGTGGCGGCATCGTTGCCGAGGAACAGCATGCCGGTCTCGATGCCGAAATAACGGTCGCGAATCGGTAATGCGGAAATCAGCACCGCGGGCGGCCGGTAGGCGCCCACCGCGTCCGCCGGGAAATGGCCGGTGGTGAGCCCGAACACCCGGGCGCTTTCGCCACGGTCGAACACCGCAGAGAAAAACTCGGCCACGGTCATCTGCGCGCCCGGCCGGCGGGGCTGGCCGCGCGGCGTGCGGTGGACGGAGATCACCGAGTCGCCGTGGGCGCGGGCGCGCAGGCAGCCCAGCGGATCGGCGCGCACCGGCTCCGCCCAGGTGTCCGCCACGCCGGTGACGATCAGCGGCTTGCGGCCGCGCCCGGCGATGCGGGCTTTCAGGCGGGCGGGATCGGCCAGCAGGTCGGCGAGCGCCACCCGCTCCACCGGGCGCAGGTTCACCAGCGCATCGGCAAGGCGTGGCGCACCGTCCGGTGCTGCCGGCGGCATGGGATCGGCGGTTGCTGGATCAGCCATGGCTTCGATCCGAGGGCTGGCAGGGGGTGTGGTGCCTCGCCTTGGCCAGCCCGCTCAGTCGGTGGGCGCTGCGGTGCCGCTTACGGCCCGATGGCCGCAGCACCGGCCCCGCCGATGGCGACGGCCCGATCGGCGCTGTTGGGGATGGAGCGCACCAACTCGAAATACTGGATGGCGGCCTGCACCTGTTCGGCCGGCATGTCGGCCGCCATGATTTCCGCCGCCGCATTGGGCTGGCCGGCCAGCGCCAGCACCAGCGCCAGGGTCTGGCGGTGGCGGACATTGGCTTCCGGCACGCTGGCAGCCCGCTCGGCGAACGAAATCGCTTCCTGGAACTGGCCGCTCAAGGCCAGCGACAAGGACAGGTTGGACACCAGGTCGATATCGTTGGGGGCCGCGGCCACGCCCTGGCGGTAATAGAACTGCGCGTCGTCGTGGCGGCCCAGCTGGTCGAGCGCCACGCCGATGGAGTTGTAGGCGCGGTAGTCGTTGGAGATGGCCAGCGCCGTTTCCAAATAGGGCAGCGCTTCGGTGGGACGATTGAGGGCGACCAGTGCGTTGCCGAGGCCGCGCTGGGCTTCGGAGTTCACCGCGTCGATCTCCAGGGCGGAGCGGTAGGCGCCGGCGCTTTCCTGGTAGGAGCCGATCTGTGCGAGTGCGGCACCCAGCCGCAGCAGCGGCGTGATGGCGCTGGGAGCGGCATTGTGTGCTTCGCGGTACATGGCGACGGCCGACACCGCATCGCCACGCGCCAGCGTGAAGTCGCCCATGCGCAGCAAAGTCTGCACCCGCTCGCCATCGGGGTCGTCCGGCAGATCGGTCAGGCTGTCGCCCCGCAGTGCGTTACCCTGAATAGATCCGGGAAGCGCACACCCTCCTGTTGCCCCAATGAGCAGGGCCGCCAGCACGCTGGCCGTCACTCGCCATTGTTTTTGCATCGCTGGCTCGGCCCGTTTCGTCCTGAATCACCTTATCCAAGTCTTACACGACCCTAAGCTGCGGTGAAAAGATAAAGATGGCGCTGATTTGGCTGGAGTTGTGTTTCTGGTCAGAGTGTTGCGCGCCATCTGCCATGGTCACGGCAACGACGTACTGCCCGCGACGCAATAAACGACGCGGTGCGTAGGTGCCGAATCGGCTGCGGCCTTATGCGACCATTCCGCTCGGGATTACTCCGTAAGGGGGGCCTGGGGCCGGTCGGTGTACGCACCCACCAGGCGGTTGGGCGGGCCGCCCTGGGGTTCCGAGGAGCAGACCACGTCGGCCAGAGTGCTGTAGCAGTAGATCGCCGATTCGCCCGGCACATAGGGCTGCATGGTGGGGGCGATGGCCACCGGCGGCTGCCGCGGTTCTTCCGGTGCAGCACAGGCAGCCACTGCCAGGAGGCAGGCGGCGAACAGGGCGTGTTTCATCGGGCCACGGCTCGTGGGAGAGGAACAACAGCCTCCAGCCTAGGCCGCGGCCCCTCAAGGAAACCTTAATGCCCGTCGATCAGGGGTCGGATGGCGGGGGCGGAGGTTCGCCCGAACCAGAGCCGCCAGCGGGACCACCGCCCATGCCGCCACCCATACCGCCGTGGCCGGGACCACCGCCCATACCACCGCCGGGGCCGCCACCCGGGCCGCCACCGGGACCACCGCCGCCGCCGAGCAGGCCGCCGAGGCCGCCATGCATGCCCATGCGCCGGCCGAGCCCGCGGGCCGCTTCCACCACATCGCGGCGGCCTTCGGGGGTGAGGTTGCGGCTGATTTCCGCCAAGGCGCCGTGCACCACGATCTGGGCTTCGTCGGTGTGCGCGCGCAGCGTCGCCAGCGCGGCATCCATGGCATCGGGGTCGTAGGGGTCCGCCGCCAGGGCGTCGATCACCGCATCGCGGGCCGCACCGATTCCCAGGAAGGCGGCGCGCAGTTCCGGTGCCCGCGCGCGGAAGGCGGCCCAGGCCATGTCCCGTTCGTCGTCCGGCAGCGCCTGGGCAAGCTGCGGCAGCTCGCGCAGCGGCACCCCGCCGAAGGGCGGCGGGCCGAACACGCCGCCGGCCAGCAGCCGCCCGGCGATCAGGCCGATGAACAGGATGTTGAGCACCAGCGAGACCGCCAGCACGACGCGCGGCCAGCGCCGCGGCCGGGGAGGAGTGGAAGGTGTCGCCGTCATGTCTGCTGGTCCGCGCTGCTGGCGGCATCGTCGGTGGCGCCGAGGAAGCCGAAGGCATAGCCATCGATGGTATCGGCCGCGATCACCGAGTCGCTGGTGGACCCGAAGCCGATCTCGGTGGCCAGCCCCAGGGACAGGCCGAGCACCAGAGCACTGGCCAGCGCCATCGCCGGGCGCAGGCCGCTGCCCAGCGTATCGAGGCCGAGGCCCTCCACCAGGGCCTGCCAGAAGCCGCGGCGCGGTTCGGCGCGCCTCAGCGGCCAGGTCGGTGCGGTGGCCAGGATGCGTGCGGTGAGATCGCCATCCGGCGGCGCCACACGGGAGTGGTCCAGCAGGGTCGCCAGGCCCGCCGCCTCGTCGAGCAGCCGGCGTGCCGCGGCGTCCTGCCGGCACAGCGCTTCGGCCTCGGCACGGCGGTCGGCCGGCCAGGTGTCCAAATGGGAACCGTGGCGGTCCAGCAGGTCCTGGAACGCGTCGAGGGTCGGAAGGATGCGATCAGCGCTCATGGGGTCCTCCGCAGCACCTCGTCAGCCACCGGCTGCAACTGGCGGCGCAGCGTCCGCCGGGCGCGTGCCAGCAGCGATTCGACCGCCGGCACGCTGAGGTTGAGAACTTGGGCGACGGTGGGGTTGTCCAGCGCCTGGTAGTGGGAGAGCACGATCGCCTCCCGCTGGCGCTCCGGCAACCCCGCCAGCGCCTGGTCGATGTGGTGGCCGATTTCCCGGCCACCCACCCGGTCCTCCGCCGACAGCGACGGATCGACCGGTTCCGGCACGTCTTCCAGCGGATCGGGCCGCATCCGGCGCAGGCGGTCGCGGCACAGGTTGAGTGCCACCGTGTGCAGCCAGGTGGTGAGCCGGGCGGTGCCGGCCTGCCACTCCGGGGATTTGGCCCAGGCGCGTACGAACACCTCCTGGGCCACATCCTCCGCATCCGCCCGACTCCCCAGGATGCGCTGGCAATAGGCCAGCACGGGTCCCAGGTGTCGGTCCAGCAGGGTGCGACAGGCGGCGGCGTCCCCCCCGGCGATCAGGTCCATCAGGGTGTCGTCGGTAGGCAAGGACATCCACTACGCCGCCCATCGTCATCCCGCCGTCACTGGGTTGGCTCAGTTGCGCGGGCCGAAACCGCCCGGGCAACCACCGGGGCCGCCGCCCATGCCGCCGCCCATGCCACCGCCCACGCCGCGACCGGGACCGCCGCCGAAGCCACCCCCGGCAGGGATTTCGCCGATGATGATCGTGCCGTCACCGTTGGCATCGAAGCGAGCGAAGATCAGATCCGCCCGTTCCATCAATTCTGCCTCGCTGACGGCGCCGTCGCCATCCTGATCCACCCAGCCCAGCATGTGGTCGCGCATCTCCGCACGGACGTCCTGACGCTCCTGCATGCGGGCCTGGAACTCGTCCACGCTCACCTGGCCGTCGCCATCGGGGTCGAGGGCGGCAAAGCGGTCCGCAGCGCGGGCGCGGGCGCGCTCGGCGGCGCGATCCTGCATCTCTTCCAGCGTCACCACGCCGTCGCCGTCGGGATCGATCTCGGCCAGCCGCTCGGCCTGGCGGGCCGCCCGGAAGGCATCCAGATCCTCTTCGGTCAGCAGGCCGTTGCCGTCCATATCGCGGGATGCGAAGTGTTCGGCCACCACGGCGGCCACTTCGTCATGGGTGATCTGGCCGTCGTCGTTGGTGTCGAACTGGGCCGCAATGCCGCCCGGCCCGCCGGGGCCCTGCATGAAGCCACCGGGGCCCTGCATCATCATGCCCGGTCCGCCGCCGGGGCCGCCCATGAACCCACCGCCGCTCTGGGCATAGGCCAGGGCCGGCAGGGCGACCGCCAGGGCGGCAATGGCCGTCATCGTGGTCTTACGCATCGTCGTCTCCATCGCGTTGATCGAGGTGTTTCATCGGTCCTCGAACCTTCCACGCGGGGAGCCGGAAATCCGGTCGCCGCCCGATCTGCATTCGCCGCATGGGAGCTGCCAGCGGCCGTTGCGGCCCGGCCGTTCAGCCAAAAAAGCGCACCGGGGCGCCCACCGGCGTGCCGCTGCGCGCACCGTCCTCCACCACCACATGGCCGCGGACCACGGTGTGGATGGGCCAGCCGGTGACGGTGGTGCCGTGATAGGGCGTCCAGCCGCAGCGGCTGGCGATCCATTCGTCGTGCAGGATGCGCCGGGCGTTGAGGTCGACCACGGTGAAATCGGCATCGAAGCCAACGGCGATGCGGCCCTTGCCGGCGATCTGGTAGAGCCGTGCGGGACCGGCACTGGTGAGGTCCACGAAGCGCTGCAGGCTGAGCCGGCCGGCCGCCACATGGTCCAGCATCACCGGCACCAGGGTCTGCACGCCGGGCATGCCGCTGGGGCTTTGCGGGTAGGGCTTGGCCTTTTCTTCCAGCGTATGCGGCGCGTGGTCGGAGCCCAGCACGTCCACCACCCCGTCGGCGAGCGCGCGCCACAGCGCCCAGCGATGCGGGGTTTCGCGGATCGGCGGGTTCATCTGCGCGCGGGTGCCGAGCCGCCGGTAGCAGTCCGGCGCCGACAAGGTCAGGTGCTGCGGCGTGACTTCCACCGACACCAGGTCCTTCGCCTTGGCCAGCAGCGGCAGCTCGTCGGCGGTGGAGACGTGCAGTACGTGCACCGGCCGCCGGTGCTTCTGGGCCAGCGCGATCAGCCGGCGGGTGGCGATCAGCGCGGCTTCGGCATCGCGCCATTCGGGATGCATGGCCACATCGGCCCCACCCTCCACCATGGCCTTGCGTTCGCGCAGCCGCGGCTCGTCCTCCGCATGGATGGCGACGCGCCGCCGGCCATGGGCCAGCACCCGGCCCAGCACCTCGTCGTCCTCCACCAGCAGGTCGCCGGTGGAGGAGCCCATGAACACCTTCACGCCGGCACAGCCGGGCAGGCGCTCCCACTCCGCCAGGCGCTCGGCATTCTCCGCCGTGCCGCCGATGAAGAAGGCGTGGTCGCACCAGGCGCGGCCTGCGGCCCGCGCGAACTTGTCGGCCAGCAGCTCCGGGGTAACGGTGAGCGGGTTGGTGTTGGGCATCTCGAAGATCGCCGTCACCCCGCCCAGCACCGCACTGGCGGTGCCGGTTTCCAGGTCTTCCTTGTGCTCGTTGCCGGGCTCGCGGAAATGCACCTGGGTGTCGATCACGCCGGGCAGCACCGTGAGCCCCTGGCAGTCCAGCACCGCGGCCGCATCTTCGGCATCGAAATCGCCGAGGGCGACGATCCGCCCGCCGGCCACGCCGATATCGCAATCCACCGGTCCGGCCGGGGTCATCACCGTGCCGCCGGCCAGGATGAGGTCGAGAAGCTGGGCGGGCATGGGTCGGCTCCGTACAGGGTTGGGGCGGGCGCGCACCCGGATGCCTTTGCCTTTTCACAGATCCGCCCCCACCTCAAGGGGTACCGGGCAGGCTCTTTCTTTCGGGGACAGTGATGGCGACGGCGATCAGGCTGACGGACCGCGGTGTGCTGCAGGTGGCGGGGGCCGACCGGGTGGCCTTCCTGCAAGGGCTGGTGAGCAACGATGTGGCCAAGGCGGCACCCGATCGCGCGCTGTTTGCCGCCTTCCTCACGCCCCAGGGCAAGTTCCTGCACGACTTCCTGATCGTCGACGGCGGCGCGGCCCTGTGGCTGGAAATGGATGCCGCCGCCCTGCCGGACCTGCTGCGCCGGCTGCGCCCCTACCGGCTGCGCGCCAAGGTGGAGCTGTCCGACGCCTCGGCGGCGCTGGCGGTGGCGGCCCTGATCGGCCCGGATGCCCTGGCGGCTGTCGGCCTGGAGGGGGCGGCCGCCGGCACCGCGGTGGCCCGCGATGGCGCGGTGCTGCTGGTGGACCCGCGGCTGGCCGATCTCGGCGTGCGGGTGATCGCCCCGGCCGACGCCCTGGAGGGTGTGCTGGACGGCCTCACGACGGCGCGCGGCACGGCCGAGGACTACGATGCCCACCGCCTGGCGCTGGGCGTGCCCGATGCCCGGCGCGACCTGGAGGCGGAGAAGTCGACGCTGCTGGAAGCCGACTACGACACGCTGCACGCCATCGCCTGGGACAAGGGCTGCTACATGGGCCAGGAGCTGACGGCGCGCACCAAGTACCGCGGGCTGCTGAAGCGCAAGCTGGTGGCCGTGGACCTGGAGGGCGGGCTGCCGGAACCGGGCACGCCGGTGATGCAGGGCGACAAGCGGGTGGGGGAGATCCGCTCGGGCCGCGGCAGCCGCGCCATCGCCCTGATGCGCCTGGAAGCGCTGGACGCCGCGGACCTGACGGCGGGCGACACCGCGGTGCGGCCGGTGGCGGCCACCTGACGCGCCGTCCTGACGCGCCGTCCTCCGCCGGGCGCCGGCCCCGGTCAAGCCAACCGCTTCAAGATCAGGCTCGCATTCACCCCGCCGAAGCCGAACCCGTTCAGCAACACGGCATCGAGGTGCTTCTCCTTCGCTGCGTTCGCCACCAGGTCGAACTGGGCGACGCCCTCCTCCGGCTCCTCGATATTGAGGCTGGGCGGCACCACGCCGTGCCGCAGCGCCAGGAGGGAATAGATGGCTGCCAGGGCACCGGCGGCGCCTTGCAGATGGCCAGTGGCCGATTTGGTCGAGGTCACCGCCAGGTTCTTGCCGCGGCCGGCAAACACGGTGCCGATCGCCGCGATTTCCGCCAGATCGCCAACCGAAGTCGACGTGCTGTGGGCGTTCAGATAGTCGATATCCTCAGGTCCGATCTCGGCCATGGCGAGGGCGGCGCGCATCGCCACCGCTCCGCCCGCCCCATCGGGACGGCCCGCCGTGATGTGATAGGCGTCAGCACAGGTGCCGTAGCCCGCCAGGATGCCGAGTGCCGCCGCCCCGCGGGCCCTGGCGTGGCTGAGGCGTTCGATGATGATGACGGCCGCCCCTTCGGACAGGACGAAACCGTCGCGCCTCTTGTCGAACGGCCGGGACGCCTTTTCCGGTTGGTCGTTGAACCGGGTCGACAGGGCCCGGGCCGCGCAGAAGCCGCCGATGGACACGGGATCGACGCAGGCCTCGGTACCGCCGCAGACGGCGACATCCGCCTCTCCGGTCGCGATCAGGCGCAACCCGTCGCCGATGGCCTGAACCGATGCCGCGCACGCGGTGGCCGGGCAGCCGATGGGGCCGGTGAAGCCATGGCGGATCGAGACGTGCCCGGCCGCCAGATTGGGGAGAAAGGAGGGAATGACGTGGGGCGACAGCCCGCGCGGGCCGCGCCGGCTCAAGATCGTCACCGCATCGGTGATCGCCGGAAAGCCGCCCAGCGTGGCCATGATGACCGCCGTTCGCGACCGCCGGTAGCTGTCGTCGGGGTGCCAATCGGCCTGGTGCAGCCCTTCCGCTGCGGCCGCCAGGGCGAACTGGATGAACAGGCTGGTCTTGCGGCTGTCCTTGAGGTCCAGGAAGTCGAGGGGATCGAACCCTTCGGGATCGTCGGACTTCGCGGGAACCAGCCCGGCAACCTTGCAGCCGTAGTCGGAGACGTCGAAGCGGGTATTGGCCACGATGCCGCTTTGCCCGGCGATCAGCCGGCGCCAGTTGACCGCGACGCCAACCCCGAGGGGTGAGACGGCGCCCAGGCCGGTGACGACGATCGGATCTTCCTGGTTCATGGCTTCTTCTGGGGATCGTGCGCCAGCACGATGGATGACCGTCGTCGCCGATGGACCGGCGGGATGTGGTCGGCAGGTCGTCGCTCGCCGGCCACATCCCGCAGGTCAGTCGGTCACACAGGGCATCACCCCCAACCGGCATGCGGCAGGAGTCGACGGCTCCGCCAAGCCGCAATGCTGTGGGGCAAAGCCCGGTGTGGCCAAGCACGTTGCGGTGCCGCACCGACGCCGTGCGCCACGCGCCAATCGATCATTGCCGCAGGACGCCGATCGTCCCGCCCGCCTCTACGTGGATGGCCATGGGGGTGGTTCGCCGCACCACCGTGGCGCCGAACGGGCCTGCCTGCCGCCTTGGCGGCAAGCCCGCGCCCGCCCTGTCTCGATGGTGGACAACAGGAGGCAAATGGAAACGTCTGCTTCCGTCGGCGCCGTCTTTGACGGGCGGCACTCTATCCTTCGTCCGCAAGTTGTCAATGGGACGACGACAGTGGCGGATGGGCAGTGCCGGCCAGCAAGTCGAGGATGTCCGCCATCACTTTCTGGCGGATCTCGTCGCGTTCCATCAGCAGCTCATGGCGGCCCTTGGGGAAGCGCAGCACAGTGATGTGGTCGAACCGCGCCGCGGCGCGGGCCGGGCGGTTGTCCACCAGCCGGTCGCCGCCGCCCACCAGGATGGTCACCGGCCGGGTGAGCCTGGGCAGGGCCGCGGTGGCGTCCGCCATGGCGCGGTAGGCGGCATCCAGCCAGCCCCAGGTGGCGCCACCCACCCGGTAGGCGCTGTCGGCAGCAAAGCGGTCGGTCTGCACGGCGAAGCGCCGGCGGTCGCTGGTCAGCGTGTTCAAGAGGAACAGCCGGTCCATGCGGTGGAAATCCCGCTGCCCCCAGGCATAGCGGTGGCCCTGGCCTTGCGCGTTCTTGCGGCGGGCCAGCCAGCGGATCAGCCGGTTGGGCCGGTGGGGCAGGATGGCCAGCATGGGGGCGGTCATCACCGCATGGGAGAAGCGCTGCGGCGCTTCCGCCAGGGCCAGGATGGCCAGGCAGCCGCCCATGGAATGGGCCAGCACCGGCACCGGACCCACGGTGGACGGGTCGCCCACCACCGCATCCATCCAGGCCAGCAGGTCGCGCACATGGGTGGCGAAGTCGTCCACCCACAGGGCTTGGGGGTTGGCGGTGGGGCGGTGGCTGAGGCCCTGGCCGCGCCAGTCCAGCGCGTGCACGGTCCAGCCGGCGGCCGTGAGGTCGCCCGCAACCTCCTGGTACTTCTCGATGAACTCGCTGCGGCCGGGCAGCAGGATGAGCGGGCGACCGCGGTCCGTCCTCCCATCCGCCGGCCCATCCGCCGGCCCATCCGCCGGCCCATCCGCCGGCCAGGTGGCCCAGCGCAGCGGCGCCCCATCGAAGCTGGTGAAAACGGAAATCGCGGGGACCGGGCCGTTCACCATCGGCCGATCCCCGCGATCCGGTTACGCACAGTCCCTAGTGCCAGGCGACCTTAGGCGGTGGAGTCCCCCGCCGTTCCCTCGATGGCCGCCTGGGCCGCCGCCAGCCGCGCGATCGGCACGCGGTAGGGCGAGCAGGAGACGTAGTCGAGCCCGGCGCTCTCGCAGAACGCGATGGAGGCAGGATCGCCGCCATGCTCGCCGCAGATGCCCAGCTTCAGCTTGGCCCGGGTGGCCCGGCCGCGTTCGCAGCCGATCTTCACCAGCTCGCCGACGCCATCCTGGTCCAGGGTCACGAACGGATCGTGCTCCAGCACCCCCTGGCGCTCGTAGGCGGGCAGGAAGTGGGCCGCGTCGTCGCGGCTGATGCCGAAGGTGGTCTGGGTCAGGTCGTTGGTGCCGAAGCTGAAGAACTCCGCGGTTTCGGCCAGGTGGCCGGCCTGCAGAGCGGCCCGCGGCAGCTCGATCATGGTGCCGACCATATAGTCGAAGTCGGTGCCGGCTTCCGCCTTCACCTCGCCGGCGACGCGGTCGATCACGTCCTTCAGGATGTCCAGCTCCTTCTTGGAGAAGGCCAGCGGGATCATCACTTCCGGGATCACCGGGTTGCCGGTCTGCTTGGCCACCGTGACGGCGGCTTCGAAGATGGCACGGGCCTGCATCTCGGTGATTTCCGGGTAGGTCACGCCGAGGCGGCAGCCGCGATGGCCGAGCATCGGGTTGGCTTCGGCGATCTGCGCGGCACGGTGGATGATCTGCACCGGGTCGACGCCGGCCGCCTTCGCCACTTCCTCCATGTCGGCTTCCGACTTGGGCAGGAATTCGTGCAGCGGCGGGTCGAGCAGGCGGATGGTCACCGGCAGCCCGGCCATCACGGTGAACAGCTCCGTGAAGTCCTTGCGCTGCATCGGCAGCAGTTCCTTCAGCGCGGCCCGGCGCTGCTCCTCGGTGTCGGCGACGATCATCCGCCGCACCGCGGGGATGCGCTCGACATCGAAGAACATGTGCTCGGTCCGGCACAGGCCGATGCCTTCCGCCCCGAACTTGCGGGCGGTTTCCGCGTCCACCAGGGTTTCGGCGTTGGTGCGCACCTTCATGCGGCGCAGCTTGTCGGCCCAGCCCATCATGGTGGCGAAGTCGCCGGAAAGCTGCGGCTGCACGGTGGCGATTTCGCCCACCATCACTTCGCCGGTGCCGCCATCCAGCGTGATGACGTCGCCCGCCTTCAGCGTCAGGCCCTTGGCGGTGACGGTCTGGGTGCGCTGGTCGATGTGCAGCTCACCGGCACCGCACACGCACGGCCGGCCCATGCCGCGGGCAACCACGGCCGCGTGGCTGGTCATGCCGCCGCGGCTCGTCAGGATGCCGGCAGCCGCGTGCATGCCGTGGATGTCTTCCGGGCTGGTTTCTTCGCGCACCAGGATCACGGTGTCGCCGAGCTGGGCCTTGGCTTCCGCCTCGTCGGCGGTCATCACGATCTTGCCCGAGCACGCACCGGGGGAGGCCGGCAGGCCGCGGGTGATCACGTTGCGCGCCGCCTTGGGATCGAGCGTGGGGTGCAGAAGCTGGTCGAGCGAGGCCGGGGGCACGCGCATCACCGCTTCCTGCTCGGTGATCATGCCTTCCTTGCACATGTCCACCGCGATCTTGATGGCGGCGGAAGTGGTGCGCTTGCCGGTACGCGTTTGCAGCAAGTAGAGCTTACCCTTCTCAATGGTAAACTCCATGTCCTGCATGTCGCGATAGTGCTGCTCCAGCTGGTCGCGCACGGCCGACAGCTCCTTGTAGAGCGTCGGCATGGTTTCTTCCAGCGACGGCAGATCGGAATGCTGCGCTTCCTTCGAAGCGATGTTGATCTGCTGCGGCGTGCGGATGCCGGCCACGACGTCTTCGCCCTGGGCGTTCACCAGGTACTCGCCGTAAAACATGTTCTGGCCGGTCGACGGATCGCGGGTGAAGCACACGCCGGTGGCGCAGTCGTTGCCCATGTTGCCGAACACCATGGCCTGCACGTTCACCGCCGTGCCCCAGTCCGCCGGGATGTCGTGCAGCCGGCGATAGGTGATGGCCCGCTGGTTCATCCAGGAGCCGAACACCGCGCCGATGCCGCCCCAGAGCTGCTCATGGGGATCGGTGGGGAAGTCTTCGCCCAGCGCGTCGCGCACCACCTTCTTATAGCGCTTCACCAGTTCGGCGAGCTGCTCGGCGGTGAGGTCGGTATCCAGGCGGGCGTTGGAGTCGCGCTTCAGCGTCTCCAGCTCTTCTTCGAACATGTAGTGATCGACGCCCAGCACGACGTCGGAATACATCTGCACGAAGCGCCGATAGCTGTCGTAGGCAAACCGGGTGTCGCCGGACAGATCGGCAACGCCGCGGACGGTTTCGTCGTTCATGCCCAGGTTCAGCACCGTGTCCATCATGCCGGGCATGGAGGCGCGGGCACCGGACCGGATGGACAGCAGCAGCGGGTTCGACGGATCGCCGAACTTGCGCCCGGTCAGTTTCTCAAGCCGTGCCACCCCTTCGGCCACCTGGTCGGCGAAGCCTTCCGGATACTGCCGGTCGTTGGCGTAGAACGCCGTGCAGACTTCGGTGGTGCAGGTGAAACCTGGCGGCACCGGCAGACCCAGGAAGCTCATCTCGGCCAGGTTGGCACCTTTGCCGCCCAGCAGATTCTTCATCTGAGATCGACCGTCGGCTGTGCCGCCGCCGAAGTGATAGACCCATTTCGTCATGGTGGCGTGCTCCCTGTGCAAAGCCCGCCGCGCAAATCTGGGCGGGCCGCGACGTTACCATTCCGCGCCATTCAACGCGTTTCCGGCCGTCATCACGTTGATCTGGCTCAACATAACGCAACCCAGACGGATGCGCGTCAGCCTTCCACGCGGCCGAACTCGGCCACCAGGTTCATGATGGCGGTGATGGTTGCCAGCAGTGCCAAGCGGTTGGCGCGCAACTCCGGCGTGTCGGCATTGACCGTGACCGTGTCGAAAAAGTCGTCCACGGGCTGGCGCAACGAGGCCAGCGCCGTCATCGCCTGGGCGAAATCTTCCGCCGCCAGCGCCTCGGTCACCGCCGGGCGGGCGGTCTCCAGGCTGCCGTTGAGCGCGATCTCCGCCGGGTCGGCGAGCAGGGCAGCGCTGGCGGACCCATCGTAGCCGCGGCCGTCCTTCTTCGATTCGATCTTCACGATGTTGGCAGCCCGCCGGTGGGCGGTCAGCAGATTGGCGCCGTCGTCGGTTTCCAGGAAGCTGGCGAGCGCCGCCACCCGGTCGAGCAGGCGCACCAGATCGTACTCGTCGCCGAGTGCGAACACCGCGTCGATGAGGTCGTGGCGCACGCCGCGGTCGCGCAGGCCGACCTTCAGCCGGTCGGCCAGGAAGGCGATCACCTCGTCGGCGAGGCCCGCCGGGTCGCCGACGATCGCGCTGCCATAGCCTTCGCCGGCGGCGATCAGCACGCTGCGCAGGTCGAGCCGCACGCCGTTTTCCACCAGCAGGCGGATGACGCCGAGGGCCGCACGGCGCAGCGCGTAGGGATCGCGGCTGCCGGTGGGGCGCTCGCCCACGGCAAAGAAGCCCACCAGGGTGTCGATCTTGTCGGCCAGGGCCACGGCGATGGCGGTGGGAGCGGTGGGGCAGGTGTCCGACGGCCCCTGGGGCGCATAGTGGCTGCCGATGGCATCGGCCACCGGATCCGGCACGCCGCCATGGCGCGCGTAGTAGCTGCCCATGGTGCCCTGGAGTTCGGGGAACTCGCCCACCATGCCGCTTGCCAGGTCCGCCTTGGCCAGCCGGCCCGCATGGGCGGCAGCCTCGCCGTCGGCCTCGGGGATCTGCCCGGCCAGCAGCCCGGCCAGCCGGGCGATGCGGTCGGACTTGGCCAGCATGCTGCCCAGCTTGGCGTGGAAGACGATCTCGTCCAGCTTGGGCAGGCGGTCCGCCAGCGGCACCTTGCGGTCGTTGTCCCAGAAGAACTTGGCGTCCGACAGGCGGGCGCGCAGCACCCGCTCGTTGCCGGCGATCACCTCGCGGCCGTCATGCCGCGCCTTGGTGTTGGCGACCATGACGAAATGCGGGGCCAGCGAGCCATCGGCATGGCGCAGGGAGAAGTAGCGCTGGTGGGTGCGCATGGCGGTGGTCAGCACCTCCGCCGGCACATCCATGAACTGGGCGTCGATGCGGCCGAGCAGGGGAACCGGCCATTCCACCAGGCCGGCCACTTCTTCTTCCAGGCCGGGATCGTGGATGAGGCTGAGACCCATGGGGTCGGCCAGCGCCGTGGCGCCTTCGCGGATGATCCGCTTGCGCTCCTCGCGGTCCAGCACCACGAAGGCGTCGCGCAGCCTGATCTCGTATTCGGTGAAGCTGTGGACCGGGAAGGCTTCCGGCGCCATGAAGCGGTGGCCGTGGGCCATGGCGGAGAAGGTGAGCCGGGTGTGCGGCTCCGGCTCCAGCACGCCCAGCAGCGGCTTGCCGTTGAACACCGCCAGCACGTGGTGCAGCGGGCGCACCCAGCGGAAGGCGCCTTCGCCCCAGCGCATGGTCTTGGGCCAGGCCAGCTTGGGGATCTGCGCATGGATCAGGTCCACCAGCACCTCGTCGGTGGGCAGGCCGGGCTTTTCGATCACCGCGAACCACACGGGGCCCTTGGGGGTGTCGCGCCGTTCGCACTGCTCCAGGGTCAAGCCGGTGGAGCGCAGGAAGCCGTCGATCGCCGCCTGCGGGGCATCGGCCCGCGGCCCCTTGCGCTCCTCGCGGCTGTCGGGCTGAACCTCGGGCAGCCCGTCCACCACCAGCGCCAGCCGGCGCGGGGTGACGAAGGACCGGGCCGAGGTGAAGTCCAGGCCCGCCGCGGTCAGCGCGCCGGAGAACAGCTCCATCAGATCGTCCGCCGCGCGCGCCTGCATGCGCGCCGGAATCTCCTCGCAGAACAGCTCCAGCAGGAACTCGGCCATTCTCAACTATCCCCGTCGCCCGGCAGTGGCTGCCGGCCCGATGTCGCGGCGGCACCTGTCCCGTTCCTGCCAGGTGGCCGTGTCTATGGTGTCAGTGGATGGCCGGATGAGGGAACGGGCCGGCCACGCTATTGTCGAACAAGTGGTCAGGCTTCGGCCAGCCACATCTCGCAGCACTGGCGGGCCAGCGCCCGCACGCGGCCGATATAGGCCGCCCGCTCCGCCACGCTGATAACGCCGCGGGCATCCAGCAGGTTGAAGGTGTGGCTTGCCTTGATGCACTGGTCGTAGGCCGGCAGGGCCAGCCGCTTGTCGATGAGGGCCGCACAGGCGCGCTCGGCATCGGTGAAGTGCCGCATCAGCGTATCGGTGTCGGCGTGCTCGAAATTATAGGCGGAATGCTCGCGCTCGCCGCGGTGGAACACATCGCGGTAGGTCAGCGGGCCGATGCTGTCCGGCGGGTTGAACGGCAGGTCGAACACGTTCTCCACCCCCAGCACATACATGGCCAGGCGTTCCAGCCCGTAGGTCAGCTCCACCGGCACGGGATCGCATTCGATGCCACCGACCTGCTGGAAATAGGTGAACTGGGTCACCTCCATGCCGTCGCACCAGATTTCCCAGCCGAGGCCCGACGCACCCAGGGTCGGGCTTTCCCAGTCGTCCTCGA
>JAGQRL010000182.1 GCA_020425485.1 Rhodospirillaceae bacterium | reverse complement strand
AACAGCCCGAAATTCACGTTCATCGGCTGGAAGGTCTCCGCCTCCGCCCCGCCGGTGATGTGGCCGATCAGCGCCCCCAGCGCGGTGGTGGGCGGCGGCGGGGCGAGCGTGCGGCCAAGCCGCTCGGCGGCGGCCAGGCGGCCGGCCAGCAGGCCGATGGCGGCACTTTCCACATAGCCTTCCACCCCCGTCACCTGGCCGGCGAAGCGCAGGCGCGGCATCGCCTTCAGGCGCAACCGGTCGTCCAGCAGGCGCGGGCTGTTGAGGAAGGTGTTGCGGTGGAGCCCGCCCAACCGGGCGAACTCCGCCTCCTCCAGGCCGGGGATCAGGCGGAACACGCGGGCCTGTTCGGCATATTTCAGCTTCGTCTGGAAGCCGACCAGGTTGTAGAGCGTGCCCAGCGCGTTGTCCTGGCGGAGCTGGACCACGGCGTAGGGGCGGCGGCCGGTGTGCGGGTCGGTCAGGCCCACCGGCTTCATGGGGCCGAAGCGCAGGGTTTCCGGCCCCCGCTCCGCCATCACCTCGATGGGCAGGCAGCCTTCGAAATAGGGGGTGCCCTCCCACTCCTTGAACTCGGTCTTGGGGGCGGCCAGCAGTTCGCCGATCAGGCGCTCGTACTGTTCCCGGTCCAGGGGGCAGTTGATGTAGTCCTTGCCGCTGCCGCCCGGTCCCGGCTTGTCGTAGCGCGACTGGTACCAGGCCTTCGACAGGTCGACGCTGTCCAGATAGACGATGGGGGCGATGGCATCGAAGAAGGCCAGCGCATCCTCACCCGTCAGCGCGTGGATGGCGGCGGCCAGGGCGGGGGAGGTGAGGGGGCCGGTGGCAACGATCACGCTGTCCCACGCTTCGGGCGGCAGGCCGGCCACCTCGCCGCGTTCGATGGTAACGAGCGGGTGCGCCTCCAGGGCCGCGGTGACGGCGGCGGAAAAGCCGTCGCGGTCGACCGCCAGGGCACCGCCCGCCGGCACCTGATGGGCATCGCCCGAGGCCATGACGAGGGAACCGCAGCGCCGCATTTCCGCGTGCAGCAGGCCGACGGCATTGGTTTCCGCATCGTCGGAGCGGAAGGAGTTGGAGCACACCAGCTCCGCCAGCCCGTCGGTCTTGTGGGCATCGGTGGCGACTTCGGGCCGCATCTCATGCAGCACCACCGGCACCCCGGCCTCCGCCGCCTGCCACGCCGCCTCGCTCCCCGCCAGCCCCCCGCCGACGATGTGGATGGGGGGGTCAGTCCGGTCGGTCATGCGCGGTCACCATGGCCTTCAGCCAGCGTTCCATAACGGCGAGATGCGCCGGGAAGCGTTCTGCCAATTCCTGGGCCAGCCGTTCGCGGTAGGTATGGACCACGAGGTTGCGGTCATCGACCAGTTGGCCGGCCGCTCTGGCGTCGTCTTCGGACAGCCATCCGGCGATCCAGGCTTCCCGGATCACTTGCTTCGGTCCACCCCGATCCTCCCGTTCCCAGCCGCTTTTTGCGCCGAGCAGGATCTTGGCGTATTTCCACACCGTATCCAGCGCCAGCATGAAGCGCAGCGTGCAGAACTCCCGCGCTCCGATGCTGCCATCGTACTCTGCCAAGCCGGAGTGGAAGTGGGCGACTGCCCGCTCGGCGTCTTCTCGGCGCTGGGTCAATCGATCGGCCACGGAATGCCCGTCTTCTCCAATTCGGCCCGATAGTCCGTGTCGGATGCGGGCACCTCGACCACGTCAACGTAGTAGGGGATGTTGCTGTCCTCCAGGGCCTCGATGAGGTCGGACAGCCGGGCGCGGTCGACCGGTCCGATTGCCTCCACGGCGATGTCGATGTCGCTGTGTCGGCTGACCGTTCCTTGGGCATAGGAGCCGAACAGCCACACGCGTACCGGTTGGCCGGCGAGGACGCGCCGGGTGGTGCGATAGGCTTCCTCCACTCCCCAGATACGCGTGGGGCTCAACCCAACTGCCAGATGGGGCGGAAGATGCCAACCAGCTTCGCTGGTTGTGGCTACATCAGCCATTCGACCACGTGCTCCAAGATGCAGGCCCGTGCGGGTGGTGCGTTGCAGTTCCAACAACAGCCAGTATAGCCGCGGCGTCGTTGGCCGTCATTCCGCGCTGTCTCTGGATCTACCCCGCCTTGCGGCTGCTGCGGCTGGCTTCCAGGTGGCCGATGAGGTAGTGGCCGGTGTGGCTGCCGGGTGTGCGCGCCACCTCTTCCGGCGTGCCTTCGGCGACCACGCGGCCGCCGCCATCCCCGCCTTCCGGGCCCATGTCGATGA
>JAGQRL010000181.1 GCA_020425485.1 Rhodospirillaceae bacterium | reverse complement strand
CCAATTGAGTACGGACCCTAGCGCGGGATTTCGGTGATGATCAGGTTGGCCGGCGCATAGTCGCCCCGGTAGGACCCCACCCAGATGTCGTACTGCCCGGACATCGGGTTGTCGAAGGTGAAGCCCGGGTTCAGGCCCTGATAGTCGTCGTTGCAGTACCACTGGGCGTTGGGGGCATTGATCACCAGCGTGGTGTCGCTGTTGCTCTCCACCCGGAATTGCAGCGGGTAGGAGCCGGCGGTGTAGTTGAGGCGATAGTCGGGCGCATTGGCCACCATGCCGCGGCAGCCGCCGCCGATGCTCTGCGAGGCGTCGATGGGGCCGCTGGATACCACCTGGGCCACATACGGATCGGGCAGGAAGCCCGACGTCAGGCTGACGGTTCCATAGGTCGGCTGCAGCGACCAGTTCTGGGCAGTGGCGGGAACGCTGGCGACGAAGCTGGCGACGGCCAGCACGCAGGCGGCAACAAGGCCAAGGGCCGAGATCGGGAGACGCATTGGGAATTCCCCTCCTGAAGAGGACGGTGCGCGCCCATCGGCTGCACCGCCCAGTTGGGTATGATCGAAACCGGCTGCTGCCGGCCCGACCGGTCATTCCCGTGCCCTCTCCCGATGGCACCAATGTCAGGATAACGTGACCTGAGGCGGGCCAATCAAGGCAATTCGCAGGCCCCCTGCCCGTGGCGCCGCAGCTTTGCCCGTGAAACCCTGGCCTTTCGGCAGGCCAACGGCGGACAGGGCCGCCCCCTGGGGGGATGCGGCCTGCTGCCCGCTACGGCTTGCCTGTGATGAGGGCGGTCAGCCTTCGATGAAGCGCGACCACCAGCCCTTCTTGGGCTTTTCCGGCGGCTGGTTGATGGAGCGCACGCCGTGGCCCGGCGTATCGTCGGACGCATCGTCGGGCGACTCGTCAGCCAGGGCCGTTTCCTCCGGCTCCTCGTCGCCGTCCTCGCCAGGCGCGTCTTCGGCAGGCGCGTCCTCGGCAGATGGGGCCTCCGCCTCGGCGGCTTCCGCCGTCTCCGGGGCCTCGGCCTCAGCCTCTGCGGTGTCCTGGCCGTCCGCCTGGTCGTCGCCGTCCGCCTCCGCGGCGGTCTCGACCTCCGCAGCGGCTTCGGCTGGCTCATCGGCCTCGGTTTCGCCCGCCGGAGCCATCGCGGCGTCCGCCGGAGGCTCCGTCACCATCTCCGCGGCCGCATCGGCAGGGGCCTCGGCCGCTTCCGCCGGCACCTCGGCAGCAGGCTCGGGCTCTCTGGCCGCCGGCTTGCGGCGCGGCCGCCGGGGGCGCTTGGGCGGTGCGGCTTCGGCCGCCTCACCGGGCGGCGGGAACACTTCCAGGTCCGGGCTGTCTGCCGCCTGTTCGGAGGTTTCCGCCAGCGGATCCTCCGCCGCGGCCGCCGCAGCGGGCTTGCGCCGGGTGCGCGGCCGGCGCGCCGGCTTCTTCGGGGCTTCCGCTGCCTCTTCGGCATCTGCGTCAGCGGCCACCGCCTCGGTGGTCAGCGCCTGGTCCGATGCTGCGTCAGCGGCATCGCCCGCGAGGGTGGCCTCGGCCACGGCATCGCTGACCGGGAATTCGATCGGCGCATCGTCGCCGTCGTCCTCCGCGGAGGTCTCGAAGGCATCGCCGGCCTGATCCTCGCCCTCGTCGGCGCCGGCCTCGTCCGTCCCGGCCTCGCCCACGCCATCGGCGCGCTGGGCGCTGCGCCGCCGGCCGCCGCGCTTGCCGCGCCGCCGCCGCTTCTTCTGGCGGTCCTCGCTGTCCTCGCCGCGTGCGGCCTCGTCTTCGCCGGCCGCAGCCTCGACCTCGCCGGCGTCCTCGACCGCCTCGACGGCGACACCCTCGTCCTCGCGCCGCGGCTTGCGGCGACGGCGCCCGCCGCGCCGGCGGCTGGCATCGTCCTCGGCCTCCTGCACGTCGGCTTCCGCCTCCGGGGCCGCTTCGGCGACAACCTCCGGCACCTCGCCCCCGTCGATCCGGGCCTTGATGCGCTCCAGCCGGAAATCGGGGCGGCGCAACCCGTCATCGCGGGAGATGTGCACGGCGAGCGCGTAGCGCTCCTCCATCTCGCCCAGCGCGTGGCGCTTCTGGTTGAGCAGGTAGAGCGCCACATCGGTGGGCATGTGCAGCGTCAACTCGCTGGAGCGCCGGCGCAGGCCCTCCTCCTCGATGGCGCGCAGCACGTGCAGCGCCGACGAGCCGACGGAGCGCACGATGCCGGTGCCGCCGCAGGTGCCGCACTGCTCGAAATGCATTTCCAGGAAGCTCGGCCGCAGCCGCTGGCGCGACAGCTCCAAAAGGCCGAACGGGCTGATCCGGCCGATCTGGATGCGCGCGCGGTCCTGCTTCATCGCCTCCTTCAGCCGGCGTTCCACCGCGGCGATGTGGCGATCGTCCTCCATGTCGATGAAGTCGATGACGATCAGCCCGGCGAGGTCGCGCAGGCGGAGCTGGCGGGCCGCCTCGTCCGCCGCTTCCAGATTGGTGCGGTAGGCGGTTTCCTCGATGTTGCGCTCGCGCGTCGAACGGCCGGAGTTGACGTCGATGGCGACCAGCGCCTCGGTGGGGTTGATGACGAGGTAACCGCCCGACTTCAGGTTCGACACCGGCTGGTGCAACAGGTCGATCTGGCCTTCCACCTGGTAGCGGTGGAACAGCGGGATCTCCTCCTTGTACTGCTGCACCTTCCGCGCGTGGGAGGGCATCAGCATCTTCATGAAGTCCTTGGCGACCCGGTAGCCTTCGGTACCGGCCACCAGAACCTCGTCGATCTCCTTGGTGTAGAGGTCGCGGATGGCGCGCTTGATCAGGTCGCCCTCGGCGTGGATCAGGCACGGCGCCGTGGACGACAGTGTCAGTTCGCGGATCGTATCCCACAGCCGCATCAGGTAGTCGAAGTCGCGCTTGATCTCGGCCTTGGTGCGCTCCAGCCCGGCGGTGCGCAGGATCACCGCCATGCCTTCCGGCACCTCCAGGTCGCCGAGGATCTCCTTCATCTTCTTGCGGTCGCGCGGATTGGCGATCTTGCGGCTGACGCCGCCGCCGCGCGGCGTGTTGGGCATCAGCACGCAGTAGCGGCCGGCCAGCGACAGATAGGTGGTGAGTGCCGCACCCTTGGTGCCGCGCTCCTCCTTGTTCACCTGCACCAGCAGGATCTGCCGGCGCTTGATGACTTCCTGGATGCGGTAGGAGCGCTGGTTGCGGCGCGGCCGGCGCTGCGGTGCCGATTCTTCGATGTCGGTGTCGTCGCCGCCAACGGTTTCGATGCCGGCGGTGCCTTCGCGGGCCGCGGCGCGGGCTTCTTCCACGTCCGCCGCAGCTTCGCCGGCGTCCTGGCCGTCGGCCCGGTCCGTCTCGTCGCCCGGTTCGCCGGGCTCATCGCCATCGCCGTCGCCATCGCCATCATCCTCGGCGGCGGCGGCGGCGGCGGCAGCGGCTTCCGCCCGCTCGCTCGCCTCTTCGTCCGATTCGGCCACCGCCTCGTCGGGCTCGCTCTCCAACGGCATCTCATCGCCGACGCGGCCATCGACGCGGTCGTCGGTACGTTCGTCGGGGCGATCATCGAAGGGATCGGGGTCGCCGTCCTCATCGCCGCGATCGGCCACCGGAATGCGGTAGTAGTCCGGGTGGATTTCCGAGAATGCCAGGAACCCGTGCCGGTTGCCGCCGTATTCGACGAAGGCCGCCTGCAACGACGGCTCAACACGGGTGACTTTTGCGAGGTAGATATTGCCCTTTAATTGGGCTTTTGCAGTAGTCTCAAAGTCGAATTCTTCAAGACGGCTCCCGTCGACGACCGCCACCCGGGTTTCTTCCGGGTAGGTGGCGTCGATCAGCATACGCTGCACCATAGGATCTTCCCTGTGGACTCGTACCCCGGGCGCCGTGCGACCGCCGGCACCGGGAACGCGTCCAACGCTGAGGGGGCCGGCCAGACCGCACCCGGCTCCGAGGACGGCGCTGAACAGCAGGCCAGTCCTCGACGGGTGGGCTCACCGTGCCCGGTGCCGGTTCTTAAGGCACCGAGCGGCCCCGGTTTCCATCATCTCTGCCATGCCCACGGAAGATCGCATTGCCCGCGGCGTCTGCGGCCGAGCCCGGAACCACAAGGGACGGGCCGTGCCCCGCGAGCACCAACGGGCATGCCGAAAAGCCGAATGGGTCGGCATGGCATGTCGCGCCGATACGATAGCCACCTGTCGAGAACCAAACAATATGCAACACACCGGGCAACCGGCTGGCGGCGAAAAAACATCGCACGCAACATGATGATTCACCGATAGATGTGTGATATTCCAATAGGAATCACATCGTGGTGACCGGCGCTCGGCGGCATTGCGAGGGCTTGGTGCGGGGCCGCCGCCGGCCCGCAGCCGGCGCCCGGCCGCCAAACGGGGTGCCGCGCCGTTCGCGGACCCGGCCGGCCACGTGGGACACGGCGATCGGAGGATCGACGGGCATGACTGGCAGACCCCCCTCGGCAGCCGGTCGCGGAGCCGCCTTGTGGCGCCGCGGGCTGGCCGTGGTGGCCTGCCTTCTGGTCGCCCTGGGGCTGGCCGGATCGCCGCCCGCCCGGGCGCAACCGGCGCTCACCTTCGGCTACGCCACGGCCGCCGCCCGCCCGGTGCTGCAAAACCTCCGCCTCGGCGAACACCCCGACCGCACCCGCCTGGTGGCCGAGATGTCGAGCCGGGTGGAATTCACCCTGCATCTGCTGGCCGATCCCTACCGCCTGGTGATCGACCTGCCGGCGGTGGACTGGCAGGGGCCGGCCCTGGCCTCGCTCGGCGGCGTCGGCCTGGTCGACGGGATCGAACGGTCGCCCGATGCGCTCGGGGTGACCCGCCTGGTGGTGCGCCTGACCGGCCCGGCCCGCGTGCGCGATGCCTTCTTCCTCGGTCAGACCGCATCCATCCCCTACCGCCTGGTGCTCGACCTGGAACCGGTGTCGGCCGAAGACTTCCAGGCGGCATCGCTGACCGCCGACGATGCCGCCGACCCGCCCGGCGAGGTGACGGTGCCGCTGCCGGCGGCGGCGGGCGGCGCCGCGGGTGCGCCCTCCCACCGGCCCACGGTGGTCATCGATCCCGGCCATGGCGGCGTCGACCCCGGCGCCATCGGTGCCGACGGCACGCTGGAACGCACCGTCACTCTGGCCGTGGCCGAGCAGTTGCGCGACCTGCTGGCGGCGGGCGGCCGCTACGACGTGGTGATGACGCGGGCCAACGACGACGAATATGTCGGCCTGCGCGAACGGGTGCGCCGCTCCCGCGATGCCGGGGCCGACCTGTTCGTGTCGATCCATGCCGACGCCAACCCCAGCCGCAGCGTCCGCGGTGCCTCCATCTACACCCTGTCGGACACCGCCAGCGACCGCGAGGCGGCCATGCTGGCGGCCCGCGAAAACCGCGCGGATGTGCTGGGTTCGGTGGAACTGCAGGCCGACGACGACGTTATGACCGGTATCCTGATCGATCTGGTGCAGCGGCGAACCCACACCCATTCCAACGCCATGGCGGAATTTCTGGTGAACCGGATGGCCGCGGTGGCGCCACTGCTGGTCAACACCCACCGGGAAGCGGGGTTCGCCGTGCTCACCGCACCGGACGTGCCCTCGGTGCTGATCGAGCTGGGCCACATCTCCAACCCGCTGGATGAGCAGATGCTGACCGACCCGATCCACCAGGCCCTGCTGGCCGATGCCCTGCGCCGCGGCATCGACGACTATTTCGACTGGCGCGCCATGGTGGACGGCCAGTAGCGGCACGGTGGGGCAGCACGACACGGCGGCCGGGCGGGCGACGCCGCAGTTCCGCCCGCATCGCAGCGTCTTGTCAAAGGCAGGGCAAAGGCCCCGCGGGGACCCGTAGGAACGAAGGAGCAGGCGCACCGCCGCCATGGGACGTTTTCTCACCTGGGTTCTGTCTTCCCTGGCGCTGCTGACGGTGGCCGTGGCGGTCGCCGTCATCGCCGTGGTGGTGCACTACTCCTCCACGCTGCCCGACCACAGCCAGCTCGCCAACTACGAGCCGCGGGTGACCTCGCGGCTCTACACCTCCGATGGCCAGTTGCTCGCCCAGTTCGCCACGGAAAACCGGCTCTACGTGCCGATCGATGCCATCCCCGACCACGTGGCCCAGGCCTTCGTGTCGGCGGAAGACCAGCACTTCTACGAACACGACGGCATCGACCTCTTGGGCATCGCCCGGGCGGCCTGGAACAACCTGATGAACCTGGGCACCGGGCAGCGGCCGGAAGGGGCATCCACCATCACCCAGCAGGTGGTGCGCAACCTCTTCCTCTCCAACGACCCGTCGTTCCACCGCAAGCTTCAGGAAATCCTGCTGGCCCTGCGCATCGAGGACACGCTGACCAAGGACCAGATCCTGGAGCTGTACCTGAACGAGATCTATCTCGGCCGGAACTCCTTCGGCGTGGCGGCGGCGGCCCTCAACTACTTCAACTGCTCGCTGCCGGAGCTGACGTTGTCCCAGGCGGCATTCCTGGCCGGGCTGCCCAAGGCGCCCAACAACTACCAGCCCGACCGCAACTACGAAGCCGCCATCGAACGGCGCAACTACGTGCTGCGGCGGATGCTGGAGGACGGCGCCATCACCCAGGCGGAGGCCGACGCCGCCATGGCCGAGCCGCTGGTGCTGGCGGAGCGCGAGCGCCCCTTCACCTTCGATGCCGACTATTTCGCCGAGGAGGTGCGCCGCCAGTTGCAGGCGCGCTACGGCGACGATGCGCTGTATGGCGGCGGCCTGGCGGTGCGCTCCACGCTCGATCCCACCTACCAGGGGCTGGCGGAAACGGCGCTGCGCGACGGCCTGATCGCCTATGACCGGCGGCATGGCTGGCGCGGGCCGGTGGACCGCCTGGAAACCTTCGATGACTGGCCGGGCCAGCTTTCCGCCCTGGAGGTGCCGGCCGGTGCGGGCGACTGGCGGCTGGCTGCGGTGCTGGAGGTGGGCGACCGCGTCGCCTCCATCGGCCTGGCGGACGGCAGCCGCGGCGAAATCCCCTTCGACGAGCTGAGCTGGGCGCGGCCGTGGCTGGAAAACCAGCAGGTGGGGGCAGCGCCGCAGCGGGTGGGCGACGTGCTGGAACTGGGCGACGTGGTGCTGGTGTCCGCCCTCGGTGGCGGCACCGCTGCCTCGTCGGAGGCCGACGCCGACGCCCCGCCGGCGCGCTACCGGCTGGAACAGATCCCCGAGATCCAGGGCGCCCTGGTGGTGATGGATCCGCACACCGGCCGGGTGCTCGCCATGGCCGGCGGCTACGACTACGACATGAGCGAATTCAACCGCGCCACCCAGGCGGTGCGCCAGCCCGGCAGCGCCTTCAAGCCCTTCGTCTACCTGGCAGCCCTGGAGGCCGGCTATACGCCGTCCACCATCGTGCTCGATTCCCCCATCTCCGTGGACATCGACGACGGCCGCCAGTGGTCGCCCGACAACTACGGCCACGACTTCCTCGGCCCGCAGCCGCTGCGCATCGGCCTGGAACGCTCGCGCAACATCATGACGGTGCGGCTGATCCTGTCCGTCGGGCTGGAGCGGGTGCGGGAAATCGCCCAGCGCTTCGGCATCTACGACGACATGCCGCTGCTCTATTCCATGGCGCTGGGGGCGGGCGAGACGACGCCGCTCAACCTCACGGCGGCCTACGCCATGCTGGCCAACGGCGGGCTGGCCATCGAACCCACGCTGATCGACCGCATCCAGGACCGCACCGGGCGCACCATCTACCGGCATGACGAGCGGCCGTGCCTGGGCTGCGTCGCCCCGGCCTGGTACGGCGAAGTGGCCCCGGAAATCCCGGACAACCGCCAGCGCATCGCCGATCCGGTGTCGGTCTACCAGGTGGTGTCGATGCTGGAAGGGGTGGTGCAGCGCGGCACCGCCACCCGGCTGCAAAGCCTGGGCTTCCCGGTGGCCGGCAAGACCGGCACCACCAACGATGCCCACGACGCCTGGTTCGTCGGCTTCACGCCGGATCTGGTGGCCGGTGTGTTCGTGGGGTTCGACCAGCCGCGCACGCTGGGCCACGAAAGCGGCAGTTCGGCCGCCGCCCCGATCTTCGGGGAGTTCATGGCGGCGGCCATGGAGGGCCGCGAGGTGCCGCCCTTCCGCATTCCGCCCAATGTGCGGCTGGTGCAGATCAACCCCTCCACCGGCCAGCCGGCCAGCGAGGGCGCCACCATCTGGGAAGCCTTCCGCCCGGGCACCGAGCCGACGCGGCAGACCCTGGAAGACTGGAGCGATCCGCTGCTGTTCGGAGACATCCCGTTCAACGCCATCCCCTTCGGCGACATCGATCTGAGCCCGACGGAGATCATCGGCACCGACGACGGGCTGGGCGGCTCGATCAACCGGGTGCGCATCGGCGATCCGGTCGCGCCGGGCTCCAACCTGGGTACGGGCGGCCTGTACTGAACCGCCGCGGGCCGTCGGCCCGGCGGCGGCCGGCCCCCAGCCCTTCCCGGCCCTGAGCCCTTCCCGGCCCTGGGCCAGTGTAGAATTTCCAGTAAATCGGTCAGGGGCGGCGGGCGGACCCAAACCAAAGGCTGCGGAAACCGCCGCGGCCGGTGCACCGTCAGCTCCGGGCGGCCTGCGCCGGGCGCCACCCAGCCCCTGCGCGGATTGCCTGCAAAAACGCGATCAATCGCACCCCCAATGAGATATATTCATATCCAACCATTTTTTGAATCCGCACATGGCGATAGATACCCCAGATAAATCGACGCGGCAAATCGTCCTTGGACACTCTGCCTCCTAGTCAAGGCTGCGCTATTGGTCGGAGATCTAGCGAATTAGAGGCACCGCATAAGTCGCAAGAGCCGCGAAGAATCGGTGGCCATTGACAACCAGAACTACATTGCTGCGGTGTGATCTATGGGTGTTTTGATTTGCCAGCCCCAACGACCACGTTTAGTATCCCGGCACAGATATAGGTGGACGCTGGATTACCCGGACGTCGCCTCGCCCCAGCCGCTGCGTTCGTACCGTGTCCGATCCAGTTGACGTACCATCCCTGCCGCTGGTCGCCGACCTGTCGCCGACCGATCATGCGGATTGTATGCGCCTGATTGCGGCGTGGCGGAGCCTATCCAGCGAGGAAAGCATGCTGCCGGCGCGGTCCGCGTTCCGGCCGGAAACGGTTGTCAGCCTGCTCCCGCGCATCTCCATCCTGGAACGGCTCAACGCCGAGTCGCTGGTGCTGCGCCTGGTGGGGGAAGACATCAAGCTGCAGGGCCACGCCATCAATGTCGGCACGGACCTTCTGGAAGTCTCGCTGCCGTCGCTGGCCAGTTTCTTTGCCGACACCTTCGATCGCGGCTTCGGCCATCCCTGCGGGCTCAGCATGCTGATGGACAAGGTGCTGGTGACCGGCGGGTGGACGCGCGTGCACATGCTGGCTGTGCCGTTCCGCGGCAGCACCGACCAGGCGCCCCACTTTCTGGTGGCCTGCTGCCACGAGGTAACGCGGCACTACCTGCTCGACTCCGCCAAGATCACCCAGCACATGCCGATTTCCGCGCGCTGGCTCGACCTCGGCTACGGCGTGCCCGGCGACCTGGCCGACCGCACCTTCGAACGCCCGCGCACCTGATTTCGTCGGCGCCCGGGCCGGAACCGCCCTACCCCGAAGTGTCGATCAGGCTGGCGGCGGCGGCCCGCGCCTGTTCGGTGACCTTGGCACCGGACAGCATGCGGGCGATCTCCTCCTGGCGGGCGCCGTCCTCCAGCCGCACTACCGTCGTCAGCACACGTTCCAGCACCTGGTCCTTCTGCACCCGCAGGTGATGGGCCGCACGCGCCGCCACCTGGGGGCTGTGGGTGACCACCAGCACTTGCACATGGGCGGCGAGTGCGGCCAGCCGCTGGCCCACGGCATCGGCCACCGCGCCTGAGATGCCGCTGTCCACCTCGTCCAGCACCAGGGTCGGCACCTCGCTGGAGCGCGCCAGCACCACCTTCAGCGCCAGCATGAAGCGGGCCAGCTCGCCGCCCGAGGCGATGCGGTTGAGCGGCCCCGGCGCCGCCCCGGGATTGGTGGCCACCGTGAAGGTCACCCGGTCGCGGCCCTGCGGCCCCCAATCGGGCTGTGGCAGATCGGCCAGATCGGTGACGAAGCGGGCCTTTTCCAGCTTCAGCGGCGCCAGTTCCCGGCCGATCGCCCGGTCCAGTTCCACCGCCGCCGCGCGCCGCGCCTCGGTGAGTTCGGCGGCCGCCGCCTCGTAGTCGCGGCGCGTCTGGGCGGCATCGCGCGTCAGCCGGTCGATGCGGTGGCCGGTGTCCTCGATGAGCGCCAGGCGGTCGGCCATGTCCGTGCGCAGGGCCGCCAGATCGTCCACCGCCACGCCGTGCTTGCGGGCCAGCGCCCTCAGCGCGAACAGCCGCTCTTCCAGGCGCTCCAGCTCTCCGGGGTCGAGATCCATGTCGGCGGCCGCGCGCTGCAGCTGCTCCATCCCGTCTTCGGTTTCCGCCACGGCGCGGTCCAGCGCCTCCAGCACGGGGGCCAGCCGGTCGCCGGCACTGTCGGCGATGCGCGCCAGCGCCCGCTGGGCCTGGCCCAGCGCCCGCGCCGCCCCGGCATCGCCGCCCAGCGCGTCCTGGGCGGCTTCGATGGCGGCCACCAGCTTTTCCCGGTTCATCAGCATGGCGCGCAGGTCGGCCAGCCGCGCATCCTCCCCCGGCTCCGGCGACAGCGCGTCCAGCTCGTGCACCGCGTGGCGCAGGAATTCCTCCTCGCTGCGGGCGCGGTCGGCGGCGTGCCGGGCGTCGGACAGCGCCAGTTCCGCCGCCTGCCAGGCCGCCCAGGCGCCGGCACTGGCGGCCAGCAGCGAACCGTGGCCGGCATGGGCATCGAGCAGGCCGCGGTGGGTTGCCGGGTTCAGCAGGCCGTGGGTATCGAACTGGCCATGCACCTCCACCAGCGTCTGGCCGATCTGCCGCAGCAGCCCGATGGACACCGGCTGGTCGTTGACATGGGCGCGGCTGCGGCCATCGCGGCTGAGGGTCCGGCGCAGCACCAGCGGCGGTTCGGCCGCCATCTCCTGGTCGGCCAGCAGGGCGAAGGCGCGGTGATCGGCCGGCAGGTCGAACTCCGCGGCCACCACCGCCTGGGCCTCCGCGGCACCGACCAGCAGGGCATCGGCCCGGGTGCCGAGCGCCAGGCCCAGGGCATCCAGCAGGATCGACTTGCCCGACCCCGTCTCCCCGGTCAGCGCGCACAGCCCGGCGGCGAAGTCCAACGACAGGCTTTCGATCAGGACGACGTTGCGGATGGTCAGCCCGACCAGCATCTGGGGGGCGCTAGAAGAGCCAGTCCATGGCCCGCTCGACGAAGCCGGCATCGTCCTCCACGGGGCGGATGCCTTCGTCGACCAGCAAGGCGTAGCTGTCCAGGTACCACTCGCTGCCGGGGTAGTTGTAGCCCAGCACCGCGGCGGCCGCCTGGGCCTGATCGCGCAGGCCGAGCGCCACATAGGCTTCCACCAGCCGGTGCAGGGCTTCCGGCACGTGGGTGGTGGTCTGGTAGTCCTGGATCACCGTGTTGAAGCGGTTGATGGCGGCCTGGTAGTAGCCCTGGCGCAGATACCAGCGGCCAATGGTCATGTTCTGGCCGGCGAGCTGGTCGAGCGTCAGGTCGCGCTTCAGCCGCGCGTCGCGGGCGTAGTCGGTATCCGGGAACAGGGTGACCACCTCGCCCAGGGCATCCAGCGCCCGGCGAGTCATCTCCTGGTCGCGCTCCACGTCGGAGATCTGCTCGTAGTAGCTGAGCGCCCGGAGGTAGTAGGCGTAGTCGACCTCCTCATTGCCCGGGTGCAGGCGGATGAAGCGGTTGAGCGCCAGGATCGCCTGATCGTAGTCCAGGTCCAGATAGTGGGAGTAGGCGGCCATGAGCTGGGCGCGGGTGGCCCAGGGCGAATAGGGGTGCTGGCGCTCCACCTCGTCGAACAGGGTGGCGGCGTCGGCGAATTCCTCGTTTTCCAGCGTCTGGGTGGCTTCCAGATAGATCACGTCGGCCGGCCGCTCGACGAACACCTCGGGGTCGGTGTCGTCGCTGGCACAGGCGGCCAGCGCGCCGACCGATCCCGCCACCGCGGCGATCCGCAGCCATCCCGCCAAACCAACGCTCCGTCGCATCGCCGTCCTGCCGTCCTGTCGTCCCGAAGATCCCGGGGGCGAACACCTCCGGGCCGCAGCCCCGTGGGGCCGGTCGCGCATTGGTATATCACGCCATCCCACGGCCTGCACAAGCGCACGCCGGCCGAACGCCAACGCCGGCGGCGCCATCGCCGATGGATTGCTGCAACCGACTTGGGCTGAGGATCTAGGCGAAACGAAGGTGGCCGCCGGCCTGCAGGCCCGAGCGGTAGCCGGCCATCCAGTCCGTCGGCGCCAAGGGCGTGTCGAACACCCAGGCGGTATCGTCCTCGAACAGGGCGCGCAGCAGCGCGTTGTTCACCGCGTGGCCCGACCGCCAGCCGTGGAAATGCCCGATGATCGGCATGCCGGCCAGGTAGAGGTCGCCGATGGCGTCCAGCAGCTTGTGGCGCACCAGCTCGTCCTCGTAGCGCAGGCCGTCGTCGTTCAGCACCCGCCGGCCGTCCATGACGATGGCGTTGTCCAGCGTGCCGCCCAGCGCGAAGCCGCGGCGGCGCAGCTCGTCGACCTCGGCCAGGAAGCCGAAGGTGCGCGCCCGCGCCACTTCCTCGCGGAAGGCTTCGGCATCCAGCCGCACGGTGCCTTCCTGGCGGGCCATCGACTGGCCGGGAAAATCCAGTTCCATGGAGAAGGAGCTGCCGATCGCCGGCGACAGGCTGGCGCCGCGCGTCTCGTCGCCCACGCTGATGGGCCGCAGCACCCGGATCGCCCGCCGGCTGCCCGGCTGGGCCACCGTGCCGACGCCGTCGATCAGGCGCACGAAGGGATCGGCCGAGCCGTCCATGGCCGGCACCTCTACGGCGTCCAGCTCGATCACCGCATTGTCGACGCCGCAGCCGCGCAGGGCCGCCATCAGGTGTTCCACCGTGGCCACCGAGGCGCCCTTGGAATTGTCGATCACCGTGCACAAGGTGGTGTCGCTCACCCGGTCCCAGAGGGCCGGGATCACCGCCCGGTGCTGCGCCAGGTCGGCGCGCACGAACACGATGCCGCTGTTCAGTTCGCCCGGCAGCAGGCGCATCCGGACAGGTTTGCCCGAATGGAGCCCCACGCCCGAACACACCACCGGTGCGTTCAGTGTGCGCTGTGCCATATCCAGCCGTTCGAACATGCTGATTCGTCCATCCATGGGTGGTCGATGCTCCCGCACATGCGTTGGTACAGGCTCAGCCGGCGCCGGCCCGAATCACTCTTTGTTTCGGACTGTGTCGACCGGGCACCTTTGGCACCGCGACCGCATCGCAACCTCCCTCCACGCCGCGCCCGGCTCCGCGACCGTTGGGCGACGGTCGCGGAGCCCGGTTTACGCGAGCGAGGACGGCAGAGGGGAAGCCCCTGCCGTCAGTTGGCCTGGCGACGCAGGAACGCCGGGATGTTCAGCGCCTCGTCGTCATGCGGCGGCAGAGCGGGCCGGGCCACCGGATCGGTGGTGGCAAGGCGCGCCTGCTGCGGGGCCGATTCGCGCGGCTGGGCCGCCGGAGCCTTCGCCTGGGCCGGCGGCGGCTGGGTGCGCTGGTCGGCCTGCTCGTCACGCTGGCGGCTGACGGAGTGCGTCACCCGCTGCAGCAGGCTGCGGTCGTCCCGCTGGCCGGCGGTGCCGCCCAGGTTGGGGATGCCGAAGATGCCGCTGCGGCCGTGCGGGTTGCCCTGCTGGCGGGCCGGCTGCACCGGTTCCGGCGGGATGAAGGTATCCTGCCGGCGTTCGGCCTGCTGCGGCCGGGCGGTCGGGCGTGCGGTCGGCCGGGCGGTCGCCGCCGGTTCCGGCTGCGGCTGGGGCGCCACATGGACCGGAGCTTCGGCCTGCACCGTCTGCTCCGCCTGGAATTCGGCGGTCGCGATTTCGTGCTGGTGGTGGGCCGCCGGCTGGGGCGACGGCTGTTCGTCGGCCGGCATGGACCGCGGCGGTTCCGCCGGCGGCGTGGTGACCAGCCGGGGCCGGCCCATCAGGGCGTCTTCCACGTCGATCCCGGTGGCCACAACAGAAACGCGGACCTTGCCCTCCATGTTCTCGTCGAACGTCGAGCCGAAGATGATGTTGGCGTCGGGGTCGACCTCGTCGCGGATGCGGTTGGCCGCCTCGTCGACCTCGTAGAGGGTCATGTCCGGCCCGCCGGTGATGTTGATGAGCACGCCGCGCGCACCCTTCATCGACACGTCGTCGAGCAGCGGGTTGCTGATCGCCGCTTCCGCAGCGCTGATGGAGCGGCGTTCGCCTTCGGCCTCGCCGGTGCCCATCATGGCCTTGCCCATCTCGCCCATCACCGCGCGGATGTCCGCGAAGTCCAGGTTGATCAGGCCCGGCATCACCATCAGGTCGGTGACCCCGCGCACGCCGCTGTGCAGCACGTCATCGGCCATCTTGAAGGCGTCTGCGAAGGTCGTCTTCTCGTTGGCGA
>JAGQRL010000180.1 GCA_020425485.1 Rhodospirillaceae bacterium | reverse complement strand
CCCAGGGCGAGTTCCTGCTGATCGGTGCCTGGGTGTGCTGGTGGATCATCGTCGACCAGCAGGTGCCCTTCTGGGCCGCCTTCCCCATGACGCTGGCCTTCATGATGGCCTTCGGCGTGGCCCTGCAGGTGATCGTGCTCAGGCCGATGATCGGCGAGCCGGTGATCTCCGTCATCATGGTCACCATCGGCCTGTCGATCTTTTTCCAGGCCCTGCTGAAATGGATGTTCGGGGTTTCGCCCCAGCGCTACCCGCAAATCTTCGAGACCGATTCGATCAATATTCTCGGGTTACAGGTTCAATCGATCTACATATTCGGGATGATCGCCAGCCTGCTGATCATGATCATCTTCGCGCTGTTCTTTAAGTATTCGAAGATGGGCCTGGCGATGCGGGCGACGGCGTTCGACCAGCAGGCAGCCCAGAGCCTGGGTGTCTCCATCAAGGCCGTGTTCGCCACCTCCTGGGCCATTTCCGCCATGGTGTCCGCACTCGCCGGCATCGTCGTCGGCGTCGTCAACGGCGTCTCGTCGGACCTCTCGGGCTTCGGCATCAAGGTCTTCCCCGCCGTCATCCTGGGCGGGCTGGACAGCGTGCTGGGGGCCGTGCTGGGCGGGCTGATGATCGGCGTGATGGAGCGCCTGGCCCAGTATTTCGACGCCGATTGGGGCTGGGGCAACATGATCGAGATCGTGCCGTTCTACGCACTGATCCTGATCTTGATGATCAAGCCCTACGGCCTGTTCGGCACCCGCGATATCGAGCGCGTGTAGCCGCCGCCAAGCAGCATCAACGGAGAAGCCTGAATGGCCACTGCCACCATGCGACCCTGCGGCGACTTCCGCGCCACCTACCGGTCCGACACCACCATGTTCGAGGACCGGGCGAGCCGCAATTCCACCATCCTGTGGATCGCGCTGCTGGCGCTGATCCCCATGCCCAACGTGCTGGGGCTGGGCTTCGAGATCCTCGATGCCTACTGGATGAACCTGCTGGTCACCATCGGCTACCTGTCCATCGCCGCCCTCGGCCTCAACATCCTGGTGGGCTTCACCGGGCAGATTTCCATCGGCCATTCGGTGTTCTTCGGCTTCGGCGCCTTCGCCTCGGTGTGGCTGTCCAGCAACTTCAGCGTCCCGGTGTTCTTTTCGATCCCGCTGGCCGCCTTGATGACGGCGGCGGTGGGTCTGATCTTCGGCATCCCCGCAGCGCGCATCAAAGGGCTCTACCTCGCCATCGCCACGCTGGCGGCCCAGTTCATCCTGGAGGACTTCTTTGCGCGGGCCGACTGGTTTACCGGCGGCACCCACGGCTCCCTGGCCGATCCCTTCTCCATCTTCGGCTACGAGGTCTACGACGATCACACCTACTTCCTGCTGGTGCTGTTCAACGCCGTCCTGATGTTCATCCTGGCCAGCAACCTGATGCGCTCACGCGATGGCCGCGCCTTCGTGGCGGTGCGCGACCATTACCTGTCGGCGGAAATCATGGGCGTGAACCTGACCAAGTACCGGGTCATGTCCTTCGGCATTTCGTCCTTCTTCGCCGGCATGGGCGGAGCACTCTACGCCCACCACCTCGGCTTCGTGTCGGTGGAAGCCTTCACCATCCTGTTCTCCATCCAGTTCCTCGGCATGGTGATCATCGGCGGGCTGGGCTCCATCATGGGCACCATCCTCGGCGTGACCTTCATGGTGATGCTGCCGGAGGTGATGGACATGGGCGCGCGCGGCCTGTCGGGCTCCTGGCTCGACCAGACGCTGGGGCTGCAAAACGCCATCAACTTCCTGAAGGAAATGGCGATCGGGCTCGCCATCGTGTTGTTCCTGATCTTCGAGCCGGATGGGCTCGCGCACCGCTGGAGGCAAATCAAGGCATACTGGAAACTGTACCCGTTTTCCTATTAGATCGAAGCGTCTGCCCTGCCCCGCTGGGTTGTGGCCGACTAAGCAAATCCGCCCACGAAGGCGGCATAACAAACCGGAGGAGACGACCCAATGCTTCGCACATCCCTGATGGCGGCCACCGCCGCTGCCGTGGTTTCGCTGCCGGCCCAGGCCCAGGACATCCCGATCGGGCACCTGGCCGACCTGACCGGCGCCACCGCCTCCATCGGCGTGGCCTATGCCGCCGGCATCGCCGACACGATGAACTGGCTGAACTCCTCGGGCCGTCTCGGCGACGCCACCCTGGACTTCGAAACGGTGGACTATTCCTACCAGGCGCCGCGCGCCATCTCCAACTACCGGCGCTGGACGTCGGAAGGCGTGGTGGCGATCCAGGGCTGGGGCACGGCCGACACCGAAGCGCTGATCGACTTCGTGGCGCGCGACCACATCCCCTACTACTCCGCCTCCTATTCCGGCGCGCTCACCGATCCCCTGGGCGAGGCCCCCAACTCCACCAAGGCGGCCCCCTATAACTTCTTCTACGGGCCCAGCTATTCCGATGCCTGCCGGGCGCTCGCCGAATGGGCGTGGAACGACTGGGAAGCGAACGGCGAAGACCGCCAGCCGCGCTGGGTGCATATGGGCGACAACCACCCCTACCCCAACGCGCCGCTGCAGGCCTGCAGCGAATACGCCGAGGAGCTGGGCTTCGAGGTGCTGGACCCCATCGTCTACTCGCTGGCGCCGGGCGACTTCACCCCGCAGTGCCTGACGCTGAACGAGGTTGAGGCGGACTACGCCTATCTCGCCAACATCGCCGGCTCCAACGTCGCCATGCTCAATAGCTGCGGCAACGCCAATGTGGAAACCCAGTTCGTCGCCAACGTCTGGGGCTACGACGAAGCGGTGATGGCGGCCTCCGGCGCCAATGCCGACGGCGTGGTGCTGGCGGTGCGCACCGATGCCATCTGGACCGATGACAACCCCGGCATGGATACGGTGCGCGAAATCGCGGCCGCCTCGCCGGAAGGGGCGGAAGAGTATCGCCAGCTCAGCTACCTCGCCGGCGTCTGCTCCGCCATGTACATGGCCGAAGCCATCGAATGGGCACTGGAGAACGGCGGAGCCACCGGTGAGAACATCCGGGCGGGCATGTACGCCATGTCTGCGGCCAACAACGGTGCCTGGGTGCCGGAAGGCTTCGAAGGCGTGTGCCGGCCGTCCGGTTGGACGGACACCGACCACCGCGGGATGATGTCGGTGCCGATCTATCGCGGCTCCGTCACCGGCCCCACCGAAGGCCGCGACATCTCCGAGATGTTCTCCGACGGCACCTTGGCGCTGGAGCACATCGACACCATCGAGCTGGAGCGCCGGCCGGAGTGGCTGGGCTACTAAGCCAGGCAGGCAGCACGGGGGCGGCGGCCACGCGTCGCCGCCCCTCGCTTGCCCAGGGCGGTTTCCACCGCCCGTCCAGTCGGTTCCAGCCCGCACCCCCACCCGGCCGCCCAAGCCATTGTGAAGTATCGGGTGGCCGGGTGGGGGTACGGGCCGGGGCAGACGAGACAAGAAACGCTCTTGCCGGAGTTCGACCCGAGGACCCGCCATGGCCATCGCCGCCGAAACCGAAGCCGCCCCGCCGCTGTTGTCCGTCAACAACATCGAGGTGGTCTATAACGAGGTGATCCTGGTGCTGCGCGGCCTCAGCCTGGAGGTGCCGCAGGGCCAGATCATCGCCCTGCTGGGCGCCAACGGGGCCGGCAAGTCGACCACGCTGAAGGCGATTTCCGGCCTGCTGAAAACCGAAGATGGCGAGATCACCCGCGGCTCGGTGAGCTTCGCCGGGGAGACCATCTCCGGCATGGATCCCGGCCAGATCGTCCGCAAGGGCGTCTTCCAGGTGATGGAAGGCCGCCGCATCATCCAGGACATGACGGCGCACGAAAACCTGCGGCTGGGCGCCTTCAGCCGCAAGGACCGCAACATCTCCGCCGACCTGGACATGGTGTACGACTACTTCCCGCGGCTGAAGGAGCGCACCGGGCTGGCCGGCTACCTGTCGGGCGGCGAACAGCAGATGCTGGCCATCGGCCGGGCGCTGATGGCGCGGCCCAAGCTGATCTTGATGGACGAGCCGTCCATGGGCCTGTCGCCGCTGCTGGTGAAGGAGGTGTTCGGCATCATCCGCAAGCTGAACCAGGACCTCGGCATCACCATCCTGCTGGTGGAACAGAACGCCCGCATGGCGCTGCAAACCGCCAGCTACGGCTACATCATGGAAAACGGCAAGGTGGTGCTGGACGGCACGGCCGAAGCGCTGCGCAACAACGAGGACGTGAAGGAATTCTACCTCGGCGGCGGCGAAGGCCAGCGCCGCAGCTTCAAGGACATCAAGAGCTACCGGCGCCGGAAGCGGTGGTTGTAGGCCGGCTTGAGGGCAATCAACTTCGTTGCCAGATTACTGGTGGATTCACTAAGGTTTGCTCACACCAGATACGTTCCGCCGGTGTAGATTTACAAGAACTTTGTTCTTTTTTACTAGTTCAATCCGCAAATCATCCCAATGCAAGATCATCGGTATTTTGTCTATCACAACGTTTTGTTCATTGAGCATAAGAGCATAGAGGCCAGTAATGCCACCGCTCCACGATTTTTGATATTCTTCAATTGTTTGACTAGCAGTTTGCCGGGCGGCGTCAACATACGGCCGAGCCGCTTCTCTGACAGCGCAATGAATTCGACTAAGTGATTCCATATAGACTCTCAACGCAGGCTTAAGATTCACACGATCTGGCATTTCGTTGAGCACACTTCGTTTGAATTTCCTATTTTCAATCAATTCAGATTTTTCAGCCTGCAAATCCACAGTAAACTCTAACAATCCGTTTTCATCATCGGTTGTCCAGCGAGAGCCCAGCGTGAATCCATGTACAGACATATCTGCATGCTGCGCATGATTGCGAAGAGCTTCAAAAAATCTGTATTCAAAATGATCATCATATTCCTTCGATGTAACGCCATGTATCTTTTCAACAATATTTGACTCGGCGGAAACAGATTTAGGGACGTTTTGTTTTAGATGATCTAAATAAAGGCGTGCAGTTGTAAAGAAATTAATAAATTTTCTATTTAGCGATAGCCTAATTATAAGAAAATCTCCGTAGTCATATGCGCTATATATTGCATTTCTAAGCGTAATTGTCAAAATTTCTTGCTCAACGTCGAAGTAATTTTGCACAAGAATTTCATATGCTTGTTCAAACTTCATCGCACGTGCGAGGCGTTCACGGGATTCTTTCAACGCGTCGTAGCGTTCCTGCGATATTTGGATTTCCGGACATTTGCCCAGAGCAAGAATGCGCAAGGCATATTTCATATGACTATCCCATGTAATGATATGCGCTCGACATGAAGCTTGTTTATAAGACCATCATAAAATATCACTCACTGGCATATCGGCAATTCATGACCTGGGAAACCTATCTCGCCTATCTGGCCACCGTGGGGGTGTTCTTCGCCACGCCGCCCGGCCCCAGCCAGATTTTGATGATCTCCAACAGCCTGCGCCATGGCTGGAAGCGCAGCCTGGCCACCGCGGCCGGCGACCTCACGGCCAACAGCCTGCAGATGACGGCGGCTGCCTTCGGCCTGGCCACCGCCATTGCCGCCAGTGCCGATCTGCTGACGGCGATCAAATGGGCCGGCGTGGCCTATCTGGTGTGGGTGGGCATCCGCACCTTCCGGGCCGCCCCGCCGTCACTCGACCGGCAAGCTGCCGCGGCCCCGCGCCACCGGCTGTTCCGCCAGGGCTTCCTGACATCGGCGGCCAACCCCAAGGCGGTGTTCTTCTTCGCCGCCCTGTTCCCCCAGTTCATCGACGCGGGCCGGCCCATCGCCCCGCAACTGCTGATCCTGGGCGCCACCTATCTGGCGGTGGACGGCACCATCCTCTGCCTCTACGGCCGCGGTGCCGAACGCCTGCTGGGCCGGCTGCGCAGCCGCGGCCGGCTGCTCAACCGCATTTCCGGCTGCCTGATGATCGGCGCCGCCGGCCTGCTGGCGGCCAAGGACGCCGCCGTCGCCCAGCCTTCGGGCAGGTAGTAGGGGATCAAGCTCCCAGAGCCTGCCGCAGTGCTGCCGCCGCGGTGATCGGCGCCAGGGCCAGGGCGACCACCACGATGGCGGCCAGCAGCAGCAGGTGGCTCGTCACCGCCAGCCCCTGGACCGCGGCATCGATGGCCCCGGCGGCGAACACCAGGCAGGGCACCATCAAGGGCAGGATCAGCACCACCAGCAAAGCACCGCCGCGGCGTGCCCCCAGGGTGAGGGCCGCTCCGATGCCGCCGATCAGGCTGAGCGCCAGGGTGGCCAGCAGCAGGGCCAGCACCACCACGCCCAGGCTTTCCACCGGCAGCCCGAAGGCGAGCGCCAGCACCGGCCCGGCCAGGGCCAGGGGGGCCCCCGCCACCGCCCAGTGGGTGAGCATCTTCACCGCGCACACAAGTTCCAAAGCCACCCCGCCCAGGGCGAGCTGATCGAGGCTGCCGTCGTCGAAATCGCCTTGGAACAGCCGGTCGAGCGTCAACAGGGCGGCCAGCAGGGCCACCACCGTCAGCACGCCCGGGCCGATGCGCAGCAACAGGTTGGGTTCCGGGCCGATGCCCAGGGGGAACATGCCGCCGGCAATGGCGGCGAAGGCGAGCGCGATCCACGCATCGGTGCCGGAGCGCAGCACCAGCCGCGCTTCCCGCCCTGCCAGCGATGCCAACGGCCCCCTGCTCATGCCGCCAAACCATCCAGGCTGGCCGGCCCCAGGGTGAGGTGCGGCTCCCCGCCCAGGCCGAACTCCACATGGGTGGTCGCCACCACCATGCCGCCGGTCGCCCGGTGGCGCGCCAGTACAGCACCCAGGCGGGTGAGGCCATCGGCATCCAGGCCGACCGCCGGTTCGTCCAGCAGCCACAAATCAGCACCGCGCACCATCAGCCGGGCGAGCGCCAGGCGCCGCCGCTGCCCCGCCGACAGGTGGCGGCAGGGCAGGCCCGCCAGTTCCAGCAGGCCGACGGCCGCCAGCGCATCGGACGGCGACGCCGTGCTGCGGCCGCCGGCATAGCCGGTCCAGAAGCGCAGCGCTTCGGCGGGCGTTTCGGTGAGTTTGATGGCTGAGTCGTGGCCCAGCAGGCCGACCCGGGCACGGTAGGCCGAGGGGTCTTCGGCCAGCACGTTGCCGGCGATGGCCAGCCGGCCCTCGCTGGGCGGGCACAGCCCGGCCAGAACGCGCAGGAGTGTGGATTTGCCGGCCCCGTTGGGCCCGGTGACCACCAGGGCACCGCCGCGGGGTACAGCGAACGTAACGTCCAGCAGCACGCGCCGGCCGCCGCGCCGGCAACCCAGCTCGGCAACTTCTAGGCCCGCCTGGTCACTCATGGTCGGATCGCCCGAACGTCACGGGCGGGTGGGCACGGCTCCCAAAGGGGGCCACCGACCGGGTGAGCGGTCGGTGGCCAGTACGAGGGGAAGAGTGCCGCGGGGGGCGCACGGTGGGCGCTGCCCTGGCCCCGCAGCAAAGTGATCCCGGTTCAGGGACCGTTGTCCTAGAGGTGCCGTGCCAACAAGGCGAAACTGTGTCGTTAACGCCGGTCGAGCCCCTGTTTCGGCAGTTTTCCTTCCTGCCGGGCCGCAAGGCAGGGGCGGACTTAACCATGAATGCGCGCGTCCTCGATCACCTTGCCGTCGTTGGGCAGGCTGCCCAGGGAGACCGCTTCCACCCGGCCGCGCAGCTTGGTCACCGCCCGCAGCGTTTCCCCCACGGCGGAAACCAGGCCGGCGGCATCGTCCACCGCCGGCACTTCGGCCCGCAGCACCATCTCGTCGAGCCCGTCGCGGGCCATCACCACCAGCCGCAGCCGTCCCAGTTCCGGGTGCCGCCGCCCCACCTCGGCCACCTGGGCGGGATGCACGAACATGCCCTTCACCTTGGTGGTCTGGTCGGCCCGGCCCATCCAGCCCTTGATGCG
>JAGQRL010000179.1 GCA_020425485.1 Rhodospirillaceae bacterium | reverse complement strand
GACCGTTGTCGGGGCGAGAGGATTCGAACCTCCGGCGCCTTGACCCCCAGTCAAGTGCGCTACCAGACTGCGCCACGCTCCGACCCGTCGCAGCGGCGGCCCCACAGGAAGGCCCGCCACGAAGACCGCGGACTATATCGGCGCGCTCCCACCCTCGCAATCGCTAACGGCCGCTGCGGTTCCGCCCCGCGCCATGGCTGCGATGCGACTGGCGCGCTTTCGCCGCCGGCGGGCCTTGGTCCGGCCACACCTCCACCTTGCCAGCCAACGACGGAATGCCGAGAGGGCAGCCGGATGGGAGGGTATGAGCCGGTGCCGTCGCCACGTGAATGGCTGCGGCGTGCCCCGGAAACCGAAAAGGCCCGGCGAACCGGGCCTCAAGTGGGCTTGCGAACCAGCGATAGCCGTACCGGCTAATCGCCCTCGTTCAGCATGGTGCGCAGGGTCTTCAGTTCCGACAGGATGTCCTTCAGCTCGCTGCGCACATCGGTGGAGAGGCCCGACGGGTCGCCGCCATCGCCGTCGCCGTCCACCACCCCGTCGTCCTCGGGACCCGTCTCGGGCGCCGCGTCCTGCCCGTCCGCCGCCTCGCTGAACAAGGGCGGGGTCACCGGGGTGCGGCTGCTCGCCGCCTCGCTCGGCACGATGCGGCCTTCCCGCAGCAGCTTCTGCACGCCGCGGATGGTGTAGCCTTCTTCGTAGAGCAGCTTCTGAATGCGCTGCAGCAGGCGCACATCTTCCGGCCGGTAGTAGCGCCGGCCGCCGCCGCGCTTCAGCGGCTGCACCTGGCTGAACCGGGTTTCCCAGAAGCGCAGCACGTGCTGGGGGATATCCAGCTCGCCCGACACCTCGCTGATGGTTCTGTATGCGCTGGGGGACTTGTGGCCGCGGCTGCGCGAGCTGGCTGAGGTGGTGCCCAACTCACTCATGGCCGGCGCGCCTCGGCTGCGGCCGTCCCGTTGTTGATCCGCCCCTTGAGGACATGGGAGGGCCGGAACACCAGCACGCGGCGCGGCGAAATCGGCACTTCCTCGCCCGTCTTGGGGTTGCGGCCGATCCGTTCGCCCTTGTCGCGCACGGAAAAGCTGCCGAAGGACGAGATCTTCACCACGTCACCGCGCTGCAGCGCTGTGCAGATTTCTTCAAGCACCGTCTCAACCAGAGAGGCGGATTCGTTCCGCGACAGGCCAACCTCCTGGTACACGCTTTCCGTGAGCTGCGCGCGGGTGACGGTCTCGTCAGACATGGCTCTGCCCCCAAACCTCAGACCGCACCTTAGACCTGCTCAGATTTTGCGTCAATTCCAATCAGTTGGCGGAGGTTTCTCAGAACATATCAAGGTCTGCCCACCTTCCGACGCATTTCGCGCCGCGGTCCGGGCTACGGCCTACCAGCGGGCGAGTGCCGCTCCCCAGGAGAAGCCGCCCCCCAGCGCCTCCATCAGCACCACATGGCCGGGCTTGATGCGGCCGTCGCGCACCGCTTCGTCGAGCGCCAGGGGCACCGATGCGGCCGAGGTGTTGGCGTGCCGGTCCACCGTCACCACCACCCGCTCCATGGGCATGTCCAGCTTGCGGGCAGCGCCGTCGATGATCCGCAGATTGGCCTGGTGGGGCACCAGCCAGTCCACCTGTTCGGCACTCAGCCCGTTGGCCTGGAGCGCCTGCTGGGCGACTTCGGCCAGCATGGTGACGGCGTGGCGGAACACGTCGGGCCCGCGCATGCGCAGGTGACCGGTGGTGCGGGTGGAGGACACGCCGCCATCGACATAGAGCAGGTCGTGGTGGCGGCCGTCGGTGCGCAGATGGGTCGACAGGATGCCGAAATCCGACGGGCTGCCGCTGCCCTCCTCGGCGCGCAGCACCACGGCACCGGCACCGTCGCCGAACAGCACGCAGGTGCCGCGGTCGGTCCAATCGAGGATGTTGGAATAGGTTTCCGCCCCGATCACCAGGACCGTGCGGGCCGCACCGTTGGCGATGAAGCTGTCGGCGACCGACAGGGCGAACACGAAGCCGGCGCACACCGCCTGCACATCGAAGGCGGCCCCGTTGGTCATGCCCAGCATCGCCTGGATGCGCGCGGCGGTGGCCGGGAAGGTTTCGTCCGGCGTGGTGGTGGCCACGACGATGAGGTCGACCTCGCCGGCGGCGGCATCCACCCCGGCGGCCTTCAGCGCTTCCCGCGCCGCGGCCACGCCGAGATCGGAGGTGCGCTCGCCGTCCGCTGCGATGTGGCGCTGGCGGATGCCGGTGCGCTTGACGATCCAGTCGTCGCTGGTGTCCACCACCGACGCAAGATCCGCGTTGGTCAGAACCTTTTTGGGCAGATAGCTTCCGGTTCCGATGATGCGCGACCGCAGGGTCGTCATGCCGTGGCCGCCGTCGGAGTCCCCGGAGACAGAACGGCGTCGATGCGCGTCTTCAAGCCTTCCAGCTCGGCGCGCACTTTGTCGTTGAAGCCGTTGCGGACAAGATCGGCCGCCACATCGATGGCGTTGGCGAAGCCGCGCGGATCGGTCCCGCCGTGGCTCTTCACACAGATACCCTGGAGGCCCAAGAACATGGCACCGTTGTATTGGCGGGGGTCGGTACGGCGGCGCAGCTTCTGGAAGGCCGAACGGGCCAACAGGTAGCCGAGCCGCGACATGATCGACGAGCGGAAGGTGCGGCGCAGCCATTCGGCATAGAGCCGGGCCGTGCCTTCAGCCGTCTTCAGCGCGACATTGCCGGTGAAGCCGTCCGTCACCACCACGTCGACGCTGCCGGCGGGAATGTCGTCGCCTTCCACGAAGCCCTGGAAGGTGCCCGGCAGGTGATCGAGCGCGCGCAGGCGGGCGGCGGCATCGCGCAGCACCTCGTTGCCCTTCAGCTCTTCAGAGCCGACGTTGAGCACGCCGATGGTGGGGTTCACCAGGCCCAGCACCGCCTTGCCGAACAGGCTGCCCATGATGGCGAACTGCACCAGGTGCTCGGCCCGCACATCCAGGTTCGCCCCCAGGTCCAGCATCACGCTTTCGCCGCGCAGGGTGGGGAAGAACGAAGCGATGGCCGGCCGGCCGATGCCCGGCAGGGTGCGCAGCACCGTCTTGGCGATGGCCATCAAGGCACCGGTGTTGCCGGCGGACACCACGCAGTTGGCGGTGCCGGCATTCACCTCGTCGATGGCCAGCCGCATGCTCGACCGGCGGCCCGAACGCAGCGCCACCGTCGGCTTGTCGTGGTTGCTCACCACGTCCGGCGCATGGCGCAGATCCGTCACCTGGGCGAGCCGCGGCCGCCGCTTCAACAGCGGCATCAGCAGTTGCTCGTTGCCCACCATGATGAAGCGCAGGTCCGGGTGGTGCTTGCGCGCCAGGTCGGCACCCTTCACCACCATGCGCGGCGCACCGTCGCCACCCATTGCGTCCAGGGCGATCACCAGGTCCTGTCGGCTTTTGGAGACGGTCATGGCGCTTCCGTCGCGCGAGGAGGACGGATCAGGCGGACGCGGAAACGTCGACCACCTCGCGGCCGTCATACGAACCGCAGGACGCGCACACGTGGTGGGGCCGCTTCAGTTCCCCGCAATTGGGGCACTCCGCATACGCGGCAGGGCGCAGGGCATGATGCGACCGCCGGTGCCCACGGCGCGACGGGGTGGTCTTCTTGCGAGGTACAGCCATTCCAAACGCTCAGATTATCAGGGGCGCGCCATCCGCGCCCGAAGGGCTCAACGAACCTGTCTCATAATCAATTCCGGTCACCCGGGCAAGCACGGCTGCCGGTCCCTAACGGCGGTGCAGCGATGCCAGCGCCGCAAACGGGTTGGCCGACGGCTCGTTTTCCGGCTCGTCGGTGGCCGCAGGATCGCTGCCCTCCTCGGCGGCGTCCACGTCTCCGGCCGCCGGACCGCGGGGGTGGGCATCGATCTGCACGCCGAAGCTCTGGGCCACCAGCTCGCCCAGATCGATCATCCGGCCGGTCAGCAGCTCCATATCCACCTCGTCGGCTTCCACCACGGCTTCGTGGAGATCGCCGAGCCCGGACGGATCCAGATAGACGGTTTCCAGCGGCTCGCCGCGCACCAGCTCGAACGGCTCCAGGGTGACAACGCAGATCTGCGTGTAGCGGGCCTGCCAGGCGCCGACCACGCGCACCGTGCCATCGTTGCGCCGGGTGATGGTGAGATCGGCCGACAGCTCGGCCAGCTCCGGCAGATCGAAGCGCGACGCCAGGGCCGCCCGTTCGCGGGCGTCGGCCTCCAGCCGCTCATGGCCGGTCACCGGCTTGCCGGCGGGGGTGCGCAGGCGGGCGGTGTCGAACAGGCGGGAGAATTCGCTCATGCCGCGCCCTCCGCGATCTCCCCGGGCGACCCTGCGGGGCCGGGGTCCAGCCGGCCGGCCAGCATCGGCTCCAGCGGCAGGCCGTCGATCTCCGCCGCGATGGCACGCACATGGCCAGCGAGGGCGGCGGCCGGCACGTCGGCTTCGCCGCGATAGACGTTTCGCCGCAGGGCTTCGGCCAGGGCGCCGTCGTCGGCATCCTCCGCCAGGCCGGCCTCGTAGGCGGCGACCCGGCCGTAGAAGGCCCGCGCCATCACCTTCACCTTCTTGCCGACGCTGAGATCGCCCACGCCGATCTCCCGCAGGTTGCGGTCCAGGTCCTCGATCATCACATCGAAGGTCTCCTGCGCCAAGCGCTCGCCCGCCTCTCCCGCCGCGCGCAGCCGGCGCAGCACGAGGTAGCATTGCAGGACCAGCAGGTCGAAACGGCCATCCAGCGTGTCGGGCACGCGATATTCCTGGTAGAAGACGGGGTCGCGCGCCCGCTCGACGATGCACCCGTACAGCGCGTGCGCAGTGTGGCGGAGCCCGCGATCGCGGCGGCGCCGCCAGCGGCCAAGCAACATGGCCATGGTGTTGTCCTTTTGTTGCGTCTTAGGACGGTTTGCGTCTTAGAACGTGGTGCGCCTAGAAACGGGGCCGTGACCACAAGAGCAAGTGGCGAGGATCGCTGATGGATCAAGAACGTGCCGGACGAACGGGTGACAGCCGTGTCGCCGCCGTGCGCCGGGATCGGCTTCTGGCGGGTGCCTGCCTTGCCGTGGCGCTGGCCGTTGGGCTTGGCGGCTGCGGTGGCGATGTGCGCACCCGCGGCCATCTGGTGGAAGACCGCTACCTGGCAGAGCTGACGGTTGGCCAGTCCACCGCCGAGGAGGTGCTGCAGGCGCTCGGCACGCCGTCCACCGTGGCGCCGTTCGACGACCACACCTGGTACTATATCGGCCAGCGGGAGGAGCAGACCGCCTTCTTCCGTCCCGACGTGCTGGAACGCCGCGTGGTGATGGTGCGCTTCGACGATGCCGGCATCCTGTCGGAAATGGGCGAACGCACGCTCGACGATGCGGAAGAAGTGAACCTGGTGGAGCGCGAGACCCCCAGCCTGGGTCGCGAGATGGGCTTCCTGGAGCAGATGCTCGGCAATATCGGCCGCTTCAACCCGGGCAGCGAGGACTCGCCCTTCTAGGGCAGCTTCCGGTCCCTCTGCCCCACCGGGCCCGTACCCCCAATACCCGAAAACGGCTGCGGCGGCCGAAGCCGCCGCCACCTTTCGCCTGGGAGAGGCCGGGAGGAGCGGAGCCGCCTTGCGGCAGCCCCGCCTCCCCGCACCGTCTCGTCAGTGGGCCAGCACTGCCAGCAGCAGCAGGGCCACGATGT
>JAGQRL010000178.1:13730-16287 GCA_020425485.1 Rhodospirillaceae bacterium | reverse complement strand
GTGGGCAAGGCCTATTTCGGCTTCACCGATGCCGAGCTGGCGGCACTCGACCGCTGGGTGCGCGCCCACACCACCGACCGCTTCGGGCCGGTGCGCGCGGTGGAGCCGCTGCTGGTGCTGGAAGTGGCGTTCGACAGCGTCAACCGGTCATCCCGCCACAAGTCCGGCGTGGCCCTGCGCTTTCCGCGCATCCACCGCATCCGCTGGGACAAGCCGGCGGAGGAGGCCGACGCGCTGGCCACGCTGGAAGCGATGATCGCGGAGTGAAGGGATCGGGGCGCCGGGGCCGGTGCAGAACGACCAGAAAACCGTCAGGCGCTGCCCTGCACCCGATCTTGCGGCTGGTCGCCCGTCGCGGCCGTGCGCTTCCGGTCGGGAACGGCCGGCAGATCCACATCCACCCGTGTGCCCACACCGACGGTGCTGGTGAGGCTGACCGTGCCGCCGTGCAGCTTGGTCATGGAGCGCACCAGGGTCAGCCCCAGCCCGGTGCCGCCCTTGGACCGGCCATAGTTGCTTTCCACCTGCACGAACGGCTCCAGCACGCGTTCGAGCTGGTCGGCCGGGATGCCGCAGCCGGTGTCTTCCACCGAGATCTTCACCCGGTCCGTCCCCATCAATTCCCCCCGCAGGGTGACGCGCCCGCCCTTCGGCGTGAACTTGGCGGCGTTGCCCAGCAGGCTGACCAGGATCTGCTTGGCGGCGCGCCGATCCACCAGCACCCGCGGCGTGCCCGGCTTGACATCGGTTTCCACGTGCACGCCGGTGGTGCGGAAGCGCTCGCTGGTCAGGCGCAGCGCCCGATCGAAAATCTCCGACACATCCATCGGCTCCGGGCGGATGTCGAAGCTGCCGGTCTCGATCTTGGAGAGGTCCAGGATGTCGTTGATCAGCTCCAGCAGCAGGGCGCCGCTGTCGCGGATATCGGCGGCGTATTCCGAATAGCGCCCGGGGTCCGCCGTCCCCAGCGACTGGTCGCGGATGATCTCCGAAAAGCCGAGGATGGCGTTCAGCGGCGTCCGCAGCTCGTGGCTCATGGTGGAGAGGAATTCCGACTTCGAGCGGTTCGCCTTCTCCGCGGCGATGCGTGCCTGTTCGGCTTCCACCCGGGCGCGTTCCAGGTTCGTGTTCAATTCGGCCAGATCGCGTTCACGGTGCTTCTGCTCGGTGATGTCGTTGAGCGCCACGTAGAACGACGGTTCGCCTGCCACCACCATGGGCACGCAGGACACCAGCACCCACACGGTCTCCCCGGATTTCGGCAACCGCAGTTCGAGCTGGCGGCCGGTGAACGTGGCCCCCTGGAGGGCATCGGCGAACAGCTCCGACCGCACGCTGGGATCGGCATAGAAGTCCACGGCGTTGGTGCCCACCACGTCGGCGGCGGAGGTGCAGCCGATCAGCCGCAGGGCCGCGTCGTTGATGAAGACGATGCGGCTGGTGGCCTGCAGCGTCACCAGCACCGGGAAGGGCGAAACATTGGCCACCATCCATTGGCGGTCTTCCATCTGCGCCCGGTCAGCCTCCCGCCGCGCGATTTCGGCATGGGCCTCGTTGAAGGCGCGGCCGATATCGGCGATCTCGTCGGCACCATCGCTGGGGGCGGGCCCGCCGGCATCCCCCTGGGCGGTGGCGGCGATGGCGTCGTGCAGCCGGTTGAGGCGGTCGACCAGGCGGGTGCGGACGCGCAGATAGGCGAGCGCACACACCGCCAGCACCAGGGTGCTGCACAGCACGAACACCCAGGTGGCGGTGACGGAGATCCGGTTGATCGCATCCTGGCGGGCCGCGACATGGGTTTCGATGGAGGTGACCGCCAGGTCGATCTCCTGGGTGAGGATGCTGGCGATCGCCCGGTTGGCATCGAGCGCCCGGTCCACGCCACGCAGCACCCGCACCCGCCGCAGGGCCAGGTCGACCGCCTCGCGGGCATTGCGGATTTCGTCCTGCGAAAGCGCGTCGCGGTTGCCGGGATCGTCCAGGAAGTCCCGCAGCACCTGGGCACGCGCCTCGATCCCCGCGAAGTCGCGCTGCACGAACATGGACAGCACCATGTCCGCCAGATGGTGGCTCGCGGCGTCGACCTCGTCCTCGGAGGTTTCCTCCAGGATGTCCGACCATCGCTGCTCGGCCAGTTCGTGGTCGAGCTGGATCCGCTGTTCGACAAAGCCGCACAGGCTCTCAAGGTTGGTGCCAAGCGCGGTGACGATGGACGACAGCAGCGGATACCGGTGCCGCCCGAAATAGCGCTCGTGCTGACCGTCGAGGCTGGCCCGAAGGTTGGCCAGCACCTCGCTGACCTCCGACTCGGTGGCCAGGCGCACCTCTTCATTGCTGGCAAAGGCGAGGCGCGGCGCAATCGCCATCACCTGCTGCGTTCCGGTGCTGAGTTCGGTGGTGATCCTGAGGCGCGGCAGGTCGTTGGTCACCACTTCGTGCAGGTTTTGGCGAAGCTGGTCGATCAGCACCAGCCCAACCACCAGGGTGAGCGCGCTGCCGGCCATGATCGCCGCCAGGTGCAGCCGCACCCGCCGGGTCAGGCTGATGCGCCGCGGCG
>JAGQRL010000178.1:0-13675 GCA_020425485.1 Rhodospirillaceae bacterium | reverse complement strand
TGCGGCGCATCGGCTTCACTGTCGAGAATCCGTTTTTCCGATGGGTGCTTCCGCCGCACGGACGAACCGGCGCGTCCTGAAAAGCCCGAGAGGTTGTCGGCTAGCGTGTACGCACACGGTTAAGACTCCGTTTTCTTAGACTTCAAAGCCCTTTCTGCGGCGACCAATTGGCTCAGGTCCCGCCCTCAGGCTTTGTGCCGGTCCATCCGCACGCTCCAGGAACGGTTGACAGCCAGCCCGCTTAAAGTCTGTCTCGATAGCGTTGCAGGGTCGGCGGCGCCCCATCGTCACCGCGCCCGACGCCCCAGGAGGGATGATCGCCGAGATGCCGAGGTTGCTGGCCGCCGTACTCCTCGCCCTTTTCATCCCCGGTGCCGCTCCGGCTGCCGCCCAGGCCCTGAACAACGACGAGCTGTGGGCGCGCGCCGCCACTCCCCTGGCGCAAACACCGTGGGGCACCGGCCCGCAGGTGTTCGGTGGCTATTCAAACGGCTGTATAGCCGGTGCGGTTCCATTGCCTCTGGACGGCCTAGGCTACACCGTGATTCGCACCGCACGGAATCGCTACTGGGGCCACCCCCAACTGGTGGAGTTCATCCAGCACATGGGCCGATTCGCCGCGGAGAGCGGCATCGGCACCTTGATGGTGGCCGACATGGCGCAGCCCCGCGGCGGGCCGATCAGCGGCCATGCCAGCCACGAGGTGGGGCTGGACGTGGATATCTGGCTGCGCCTGCTGCCGGAGCCCACCTTGTCCGCCGCGGAGCGCGCGGAGCCGGAGGAGATGTCGATGCTGACGGCGGACGGCAGCGCCATCGATCCGGCGCGCTGGACCGATGCCCATGTGGCGCTCTACCGCGAGGCGGCGACCTACCCGCTGACCGCGCGCATTTTCGCCAACCCGCTGATCAAGCAGCAGCTTTGCCGCACCGTGACGGGCGACCGCAGCTGGCTGGCCCGCGTGGTGCCGTGGTACGGCCACGACGGCCACATGCATGTGCGGCTGACCTGCCCGCCGGACAGCCCCTGGTGCGTCAACCAGACGCCGGTCGACCTGTCGGACGATGGCTGCGGCGGGGCGCTGGCGTGGTGGCTGTCCGAAGCGCCCTACCAGCAGACGGGGCCGAGCGTGCCGCCGCCGGTGCCGGCCCTGCCGGCCCCCTGTGCCGCGCTGGCGCCGAACTGAGCAGCCAGCCGATACGCAGGCTATTGGCTGTCTGCCGACGCCGCTTCGGCCTCGCGCATGGCGGCCACCAGCGCTTCGAATGGCAGCAGCACCGAGGCATGGCGCGTGGGGATGTCGGCCGCCGCTTCCAATGCGGCCAGCGGCGCCCAGTGGCCTTCGGGCGGCGGCTTGCGCTCGCGGATCATGCCGGCCAGGGCGGCATGGGCCGCTTCCACTTCCGCCAGGCTCTGGCCGATCACCCGGTCGGCCACGATGGCCGCCACCGCCTGGCCCAGCGCGCAGGCTTCGATGCGCTGGGCGAAGTCTGCCACGCGCCCTTCGTGCAGGCGCAAACTGACGGTCACACGGCTGCCACAGATCCGACTTTCCCTGTGGACGCGTATACAAGGGTCGGGAAGATCACCGATCCGTGTGATCGCCGCCGCCCATCCGAGGACCTCGAAATCGTACAGGTCGTCCACCGTCATCCCGCGATCCCACCTGGTGCGTTCGGCCGCGCCACCACCAAACCGTGTACCACGTCGGACTTGAACCGCACCCAGACAAGCATATGGTCAAGCCGCGGGCCGTTCGCAGGCGCGTCAAGGTTGGGGGGCAAGCCCACCGATCGGGACACGCAGACCCCTTCCCGCCCAACCGAGCGAGGATTGTTCATTGATGGACCAAGCGCTGTCATTCGTCCCGTCGTCAAGCGAGAACGCTGTGGCGCCTGACGGCTGTCCGGCCCAGCGTCCCAGCCGTGCCGACGCCGAAGCGGCCGTTCGCACGCTGCTGGAATATGTCGGTGAAGACCCCACGCGCGAAGGCCTGGTGGACACGCCGAAGCGCTACGTGCAGGCGTTCGAGGAGTTCTTCGCCGGCTACAGCCAGGACCCCGAGGACGTGCTGCGCCGCACCTTCGACGAAGTGGCGGGGTATGACGACATTGTGATGTTGCGTGGCGTGCGGCTGGAAAGCCATTGCGAGCACCACATCGTGCCGATCCTGGGGGTGGCCCATGTGGCCTATCTGCCGACCCGCCGTGTGGTCGGCATCTCCAAGCTGGCCCGCGTGGTGGAGATCTTCGCCAAGCGCCTGCAAACCCAGGAGAAGCTGACGGCGCAGATCACCGATGCCATCGAGCGGGTGCTGCAGCCCCGCGGCATCGCCGTGATGATTTCTGCCGAGCATAGCTGCATGACCACCCGCGGCATCCACAAGCCCGGCGTGGCCTGCGTCACCACGCGCTTCACCGGCGCCTTCCGCGACGACCCGCGGATGGAGGAACGCTTCCTGCGGCTGGTGGAATCCGGCGCCGGCTAACGCCGTCTCCCGGCCGTCCCAGGCCCCGTCACAGATCCCTTCTGCGCCGCGATCAGTACGCGCTCGTCATCCGGTTGGTGATGGGATAGCGGCGATCGCGGCCGAAGGAGCGGCGCGTCAGCTTCACGCCCGGCGGCGCCTGGCGGCGCTTGTATTCCGCCCGGTCCAGCAGCGTCCACACCCGGCTCACCGTCGCCTGGTCGTGGCCGCGGGCAACGATGTCCGGCACGCCTAAGTCCTCCTCCACCAGGCAGGCGAGGATGGCATCCAGCACCTCGTAGGGCGGCAGGCTGTCCTCGTCCTTCTGGTCGGGCCTGAGTTCGGCGGACGGCGGCTTGGTGATGATGCGCTCGGGCATGATGCGCCCGGCCGGCCCCTTCAGCCCCGCCGGCCGGTGCTGGTTGCGCCAGCGCGACAGGGCGAACACGGTGGTCTTGTAAACGTCCTTCAGCACCGAGTAGCCGCCGCTCATGTCGCCGTAGAGGGTGGCGTAGCCGACCGACATCTCCGACTTGTTGCCGGTGGTCAGCAGCATCGCCCCGGTGGCGTTGGACAGGCCCATCAGCACGATGGCCCGCGCGCGCGACTGGATGTTTTCCGCCGTCACCCCCTGGGGCGGCCCATCGAAGGCCGGCGTCAGCATCTGCCCGAAGGCTTCCATGGCCGGCTCGATCGACACGGTGTCGCACACCACGCCGAGCATCCCGGCCGCCGCCGCGGCGTCCTCCAGCGAGTGGTCGGACGTGTAGGGGGACGGCAGCATCACGCAATGCACGCGGTCCGGCCCCAGGGCATCCACCGCGCAGGCCGCCGTCAGCGCGCTGTCGATGCCGCCGGACAGGCCCAGCAGCACGCCGGGAAAGCCGTTCTTCTCCACGTAGTCGCGCAGGCCCGTGACCATGGCGAGCCAGATTTCCTCCAGCTCCGACGGCGGCTGCGCCTGCGGGCCGGGAGCACAGGTCCAGCCGCCATCGGCCCCCCGGCGCCAATGCGTGGTCACCACCGCCTCGGCAAAGCCCGGCAGGATCACGGGCACGCTGCGGTCGCGGTTCACCACGAAGCTGGCGCCGTCGAACACCAGCTCGTCCTGGCCGCCCACCTGGTTGGCGTAGACCAGCGGCAGGCCGCTTTCCACCACGCGGGAAAGGGCGAGTTGCAGGCGCACATCGGTCTTGCCCGCCTCAAACGGGCTGCCGTTGGGCACCAACAGCAGTTCGCCGCCGGTTTCGTGGATGCACTCCACCACGTCCGGCGTCCAGATATCCTCGCAGATCGGCACGCCCAGCCGCACCCCGCGCACCTCGATGGGGCCAGGCATGGGGCCGGGCTGGAACACCCGCTTTTCGTCGAACACCCCGTAGTTGGGCAGGTCGACCTTGTAGCGGGCACCGGCGATGGCGCCGCCATCGAGCACCAGCAGGGCGTTGTGCAGCTTGCCGGCGTCCCGCCAGGGGGTGCCCAGCAGCACCGCCGGGCCGCCATCGGCCGTGTCTGCGGCCAGCGCGTGCACGGCTTCGGCCACGCGGTCCTGGAAGAACGGCTTCAGCACCAGGTCTTCTGGCGGGTAGCCGCAGATCACCAGCTCGGTGGTGACCATCAGGTCGGCCCCCGCCGCCGCCGCCTGGGCGCGGGCGGCGCGCAGCTTGGCGAGGTTGCCGGGCATGTCGCCCATCACCGGGTTGAGCTGGGCGATGGCGATGGAAAGCGTGTCGGTCACGGTGCGGATCTCGGCTGCGGGACGGGAGGGGCTAACGGACCCCCAATCAATGCGCCGGATGGCCGGACCAAGTCCACCGTCGGCGGACTCGGTTTCAGCCCGCTTGCCCACCCGGCCACCCAATTCAGCAGACTGTCGTTGGGCGGCCGGGTGGGGGAGCGGGCCGGTGCAGCCCTGCGGACACTCACCGACGCAACAGGAATTCCCGTCCCACCTTCACCCTGGGCTCGCCGGCGTATTCCACGATGTCCATGGTGGCGTAGGTTTCCGACCATCTGTCGGGCAGGTAGCTGCCGGTGCCGATCACGTCGATCGGTGCTTCGGCCAAGGCCATCACCCGGCACTTGGCCGGCCCGAAGCCCGACGACGCGACGATCGTCACCTTGTCGAACCCGGCCTCGTCGAGGCATTCGCGGGCGTGGTGCACGGCCGCGGCACTGACGCCGGTGCCGATCAGGTGGCGCAGTTCGGTTTCCGTGCGGTAGCCGCGCACGGCTTCGGGTACGTGGCGTTCCAGCACGGCGTAGGACTTGGCGGGGTCGAGCCCTTCGCAGAAGCGGCTGCCCGGCGTGTCCAGCCGCACCGACAGGCGGCCGGCCGCGGCCAGCTCCGGGAAGCGGCGGGCCACCGCCAGGGAATCGGAAATCTCCAGGCCGAAATAGTCGACCAGCGCCGTCAGCGGCACGTCGGGATGGGTTTCGTGGAACATCTCGCAGGCCCGCACGGTGGAGCCGGCGTAGCCGATCAGCGCATGCGGCATGGTGCCAAGCCCGCCGGGCTGGCCGAAATAGGCCGCCGTGGCATCCGTCGCGTTGCCGATGAAGCCCACCGCCCCGTGCTTGCGCTTGGCCCGGGCCGATCCGACGCTGGCGGCATAGGCCATCAGGTCGGCCATCTCCGTGCCGGCGCAGTGGCGCGCATCCATGGCGAGGAAGCCCACCTTGGGCAGCTCCGCGCACATGGAATAGGCGTTGGCGGCGGCCACCGAGGCCGGGCCGATCTTTTGCAGGAACAGGGTTTCGGCATCCACCAGGTGGTGGAACGAGCCGGTGAGGTAGAGCAGCGGATCGCCGGCGCCGACCCATTTGCCTTCGGGGTAGCACAGGTCCACCGCCACCTTGGTGCCGCGCGCCGCCGCCAGGTTCTCCAGCCAGGCGAGCGCCAGCCGCGGGGCGGAGACCACCGGGCGGCGCAGGAACACGGCATAGGTGACCGGCATGTCGCCGTGGCTGGCGATCACCTGCTTGGTGCGGGTGAAGTAGACGTCGGTCCACTCCGCCAGGTCGGCATCGCCGGGGACCCGTTCCGAAACCGGCCGGCGGCCGCCCTCCTGCTGGTCCATGGCCTGCCCCCGATATCCCGTGTTCGCGGGGCGAGCCGGCCGTTGTGCCGGCCGGCTACTCCGCTGCCGCCCGCCGTTCCGCCGCCTGGCTGACGCGGGCCGCCCGCAGGTTTTCCGCAATCAGGAACGCAAGCTCCAAAGCCTGGCCGGCGTTCAGCCGCGGATCGCACGCGGTGTGGTAGCGCTGGCTCAGCGCATGTTCGCTGATCGCCTGGGCGCCGCCGGTGCATTCGGTCACGTCCTGGCCGGTCAGCTCGAAATGCACGCCGCCGGGATAGGTGCCCTCGGCCCGGTGCACTTCGAAGAAGCCCTGCACTTCCGCCAAAATTCGCTCGAACGGCCGCGTCTTGAAACCGCTCGACGACTTGATGGTGTTGCCGTGCATGGGATCGCAGGCCCAGGCGACCACGCGGCCTTCCGCTTGCACCCGGCGCACCAGCGGCGGCAGCATGTCGGCCACCTTGTCGGAGCCCATGCGGGCGATCAGGGTCATCCGCCCCGCCTCGTTGTCCGGGTTCAGCCGGTCGATCAGGCGGATCAGGTCGTCGCCGTCCAGGCTCGGCCCGCATTTCAGGCCGATGGGGTTCTTGATGCCGCGGGCGAATTCCACATGCGCGCCGTCGAGCTGGCGGGTGCGGTCGCCGATCCACAGGAAGTGGGCCGACACGTCGTACCAGTCGCCGGACGTGCTATCGATGCGGGTCAGCGCTTCCTCGAAGGGCAGCAGCAGCGCTTCGTGGGCGGTGAAGAACTCCGTCTCCCGCATCGCCGTCACGGTATCGCCGGTGACGCCGCAGGCGGCCATGAACTGCACCGCCTCGTCGATGCGGTTGGCCATGTCCTCGTAGCGCTCGCCCTGGGGGCTGCGGGCAACGAAGCCGAGGTTCCACGAATGCACCTTCTGCAGGTTGGCATAGCCGCCCTGGGCGAAGGCGCGCAGCAGGTTCAAGGTGGCCGCGGCCTGGTTGTAGGCCTGCACCATGCGGTCCGGCTGCGGTTGGCGCTGGCTGGCCTCGAAGTCGAAGCCATTGACGATGTCGCCGCGGTAGGACGGCAGCGAGACGCCGTCGATGGTCTCCATGTCGGCCGAACGCGGCTTGGCGAACTGGCCGGCCATGCGGCCCACCTTCACCACCGGCAGCGAGCCGCCGAAGGTGAGCACCACCGCCATCTGCAACAGCACGCGGAAGGTGTCGCGGATCTTGTCGGGGTGGAACTCCGCAAAGCTCTCCGCACAGTCGCCGCCCTGCAGCAGGAACGCCTCGCCGCGCGCCACCCGCGCCAGGTGCGCCTTCAGCGACCGGCTTTCGCCGGCAAACACCAGCGGCGGAAATCGCCTCAGCGTCTGCTCGACCTGGCCGAGGGCGGCCGGATCGTCATAGGTGGGCAGTTGCTGGGCCGGCATGCTCCGCCAGCTTTCGGGGGTCCAGCGCTGGGCCATGGTGAGGCACCTCTCGGTGATCGGGCGCAGACGTCTTCCCGCCGCCGCCGCAAACCAACGGGGTATACATGCGCGGGGTGCCGCCGTGCCACCGTTTTCGGGCGCGTCGGCGTGCGCCAAAGGCATCATGGCAGCGTTGTCGGGTAAACTCGCCGTAACACGCATGTGACGGCGCGTCAGAGGACTGTCAATTCCCTCTGCCGCAAAGGGCCATAGACTCGGACGCCTGCCCCAACGCGGGGCCAAGCTACGATCCGGGAGAGCCCAACCATGCCGCGCACACCACTCCGCACTCAGCTCCGTTCACCACTCAGCATCGCCGCCGCCCTGGCCGGTGCCGTCTCCGCCGCCGCGATGGCCCAGCCGGCCCAGGCCCAGGAAGGCCAGGAACGCTGCTACGGCATCACCCGGGCGGGCGAAAACCTGTGCGAGAACGCCTTCCAGGGCCATAGCTGCGCCGGCCAGGCCACCCTGGACTTCCACGGCGGCGACTGGGTGCTGGTGCCCGCCGGCACCTGCGAGGAGATGCAGGGCGCGCTGGAGCCCTACGACGGCATCAACCAAAACCCGCCCGCCTGAGGGCGCCCCATGTCGGCCCCCACCGCCCGCATCCCCCGCCGCGCCGGGCTGGGCCTGCGCCAGCCGCACATCGCGGACTTCCTGGCCGCCGCCCAGCCGGTGGCGTGGCTGGAGGTGCACAGCGAAAACCACCTGGCGGACGGCGGGCCGCGCAACGCAGCCCTCGCCGCCCTCCGCCGGGACTATCCGGTGAGCTGCCACGGCGTCGGCCTGTCGCTGGGATCGGTGGACGGGCTCGACCGCGGCCACCTGGCCCGCTTGCGCGCGCTCTACGACTGGCTGGAACCGGGCCTGGTGTCCGAGCACATCGCCTGGTCGGTGGCCGAGGACGGCACCTATCTGAACGACCTGCTGCCGCTGCCCTATACCGAGGAGGCGCTGGCCGTGCTCTGCCGCAACATCGATCAGGCGCAGACCGCGTTCGGCCGGCAGATCCTGGTGGAAAACCCGTCCAGCTACGCCGCCTTCCCCCAGTCCACCCTGGCGGAGTGGCAGTTCATCGCCGAGGCGGTGGCGCGCACCGGCTGCGGGCTGCTGCTGGACGTGAACAACATCCATGTCAGCGCCCACAACACCGGCTTCGACGCCGACGCCTATCTTGCCTCCGTGCCGCTTGCGGCGGTGGGGGAAATCCACGTGGCCGGCCACACGCTGCACCGGTTTGCCGAGGGCTGCCTGCTGATCGACAGCCACGACCGGCCGGTGACCGATGCGGTGTGGCGCCTGCTGGCGGCAGCGCTCGCCCGCACCGGGCCGGTGCCGGTGCTGGTGGAGCGCGACAGCGAGATCCCGCCGCTGGCCGAGCTGCTGGCCGAAGTGGCGGCGGCCCAGGCGCTGCTGGACCGCACCGCCGCCGGAGGAGCGCTGACCGATGCTGCGTGAGATCCAGCGCACCTTCCGCACCGCCCTTTTGGGCGGCGACCCGGCCCCGGCGGAAGCGCTGGTGGCGGGCGACACCGTGATCCCCGCCGAGCGGCTGCTGGTCCACCGCAACAACGCCCAGCTTTCGCTGATCGGCGTGCTGGCATCGGACTTTCCGGTGACGCGGCGGATCGTCGGCGAGGACTTCTTCCGGGAAATGGCACGCCAGTTCGTGTTCGCCCATCCACCCCAGCGGCCGGAGCTGCTGGCCTATGGCGGCGGACTGCCGGACTTCATCGCCGCTTTCCCGCCGGCGCGGCCCCTGCCCTATCTGGCCGATGTGGCGCGCCTGGAAGCGGCGATGAAGCAAAGCTATTTCGCCGCCGATGCCACCCCCCTCAGCCCCGCCGATCTGGCCGGACTGCAGGACGAGGTGGCGGAGAAGCTGGTGCTGGCGCTGCACCCCAGCGTGCGCATCGTCGCCTCGGCCCATCCCATCCTCACCATCCACCGGGCCAACCGGCCGGACCGTGCGGAGGTGGGCCGGGTGAACACCGCCGCCCCGGGGCAGACGGTTCTGGTGTCGCGCCTTGCCGCCGACGTGGTGCTGGATGGCATCGGCCACGGCGATGCGGCTTTCCTGGCGGCGGTCGGTGCCGGCCGGCCGCTGGCCGATGCCGCGGCCGACGGGTGCCTGGCCGACCCGGATTTCGACCTCCAGGTGAGCCTCACGCTCCACCTGGCCCAGGGCACCTTCGCCGGCATCATTGGCCGGGCGCGACCGCAGGACCCGCCGACATGACGAGCGTTACCTCCACCCCACCGGCCCGCCGGCCCGGCGGCCTGTTCGGCACCGTGTTCGGCATCGCGTTTGGCGCCGGGCCGCTCGACCGCCTCGGCACCGTGCCGGCCTGGGCGCTGTCGGCGGTGCTGCTGGCCGCCCGCGTCTACCTCGCCCTGCCCTTCTGGCGGGCCGGGCTGGTGCGCGTCGACCAATGGGCCGCCCAGACCTATCTGTTCGGCCAGGTGCACCCGCTGCCGGGCGTCCCGCCGCTGGCGGCGGCCTACATCACCACGGCCGCGGAAATCGCCCTGCCGATCCTGCTGGTGCTGGGGATGCTGGGCCGCCTGGCTGCCCTCGGGCTCGCCGCCATGGCCGCCACCATCTACTTCGTGATCGGCGGTAATTTCGCCGTGGCGAACGAGCAGTTCCCCTGGATGGCCGTCGGCCTGCTGCTTTTCCTCACCGGCCCCGGCCGGATTTCCGCCGACCAGGTGGTGCGCACCCTGCTGCTGCGCCGATAGGGGCTCTTTGTTGAAGCGGTGCCGGCCCTCTCCCCCACCCGGCCACCCAATATTTTACGATGGCTTGGGCGGCCGGGTGGGGGCGAGGGCCGGCGCAGGCTGAACCAGAAATGCCCTAGTCTGCCGCCAGACCCTCTTCGTCCACATCGGGGTCGGGCATTGGCGTGCGCATGGTCACCAGTTCTTCCGCCGCCGTCGGGTGGATGCCGATGGTGCGGTCGAAATCCGCCTTGGTGGCCCCGCAGTTCAGCGCCACCGCCACACCCTGCATGATCTCCCCGGCATCGGGGCCGACCATGTGGGCGCCCAGCACCCGGTCGGTGTTCCGGTCCACCACCAGCTTCATCATGGTGCGTTCGTCGCGGCCCGACAGGGTGTGCTTCATCGGCTTGAATTCCGACCGGTACACGTCGATCGCGCCGAAGCGGGCGCGCGCCTCGCCCTCCGTCAGCCCCACGGTGCCGCAGGGCGGGGTGGAGAACACCGCGGTGGGAATATTCTCGTAGCCGACGCGGCGCGGCCGCCCGCCGAACAGGGTGTCGGCCAGCGCGTGGCCTTCGGCGGTGGCCACGGGGGTGAGGTTGATGCGGTCCGTCACGTCGCCCAGCGCGTAGATATGCGGCACGGAGGACTGGAAATCGGCGTTCACCAGCACCGCCCCGTGCTTGTCCATCGCCACGCCGGCATCCTCCAGGCCGAGGTTGCGGGTGTTGGGCCGCCGGCCGACGGCATAGAGCACGCAATCCACCTCCAGCACCTCTTCGTCGGTCAGCTCCACCAGCAGGGTGTCGCCCGACCGGTCGACGCGGGCGACGTTGCAGTCGAACCGCAGGTCGATGCCGCTCTTCACCATCTCCATGGCCAGGCAGGAGCGCAGGTCGCTGTCGAAGCCGCGCAGGAACAGCGGGCCGCGGTAGATCTGGGTGACCTTCGATCCCAGCCCGTGGAGGATGCCGGCGAACTCCACGGCGATGTAGCCGCCGCCGACGATGAGCACGCGTTCGGGCAGGCGGGGCAGGTGGAACACCTCGTTGGAGGTGATGCCGTGCTGGTGGCCGGGATGGTCGTCGGGGATCACCGGCCAGCCGCCGGTCGCCACCAGGATGCGTTCGGCGGTGACGGTGGTTTCCCCCATCTCGATGGTGTGGGCATCGGCCAGGCGGGCGCGGGCATCGAAGATCTTCACGCCTGCGGCGTCCAGCAGCCGGCGATAGATGCCGTTGAGGCGGGCGATCTCCGTATCCTTGTTGGCGATCAGGGTGGCCCAATCGTGCCTGGCGCCGTCCACCGTCCAGCCGAAGCCGGCGGCATCCTCCACGTCGTGGGCGAAATGGGCGGCGTAGACCATCAGCTTCTTGGGCACGCAGCCCACATTCACGCAGGTGCCGCCCATGTAGCGGTCTTCCGCCAGGCCGACACGGGCGCCATGGGTGGCGGAGATGCGCGCCGCCCGCACGCCGCCGGAACCGCCGCCGATCACGAACAGATCGAAGTCGTAGCTGGCCATGCGCACTGCTCCCGCCTGGTTGCCGCCGGGCGCCCTGCGCCCCACATCCGATAGACCCTCTTACACATGGGGTCCCCGCGACGGAACGCACCGGTCGCGGTATACTCCATGCGCCGTTCTCATGGCCGGCCACACCGGGAGATGCCCATGCCCGCACCCAATCCACCGCCGCCGCTGCCCAACGCGCCGCCCCGCCGCCCCCTTGCCGCAGAGGGCATCGAAGCGCCCGACCCCGGCGCCCTGGCGGAGGAGAAGGTTCGCCAAAGCGCTGAGCTGGTGATGGTGCTGAGCGATGCGGTGCGTGAGCTGGAAGCGAAATACCTGCGGGTCGCCTACCAGATCGGCCGCGGCATGACCGGCCGGGCCGGCAGCTTCGACGACATCCCGGAAATCGACGACATGGTGCGCGCGCGCAGCAACCTGGACCATATGGCCGCCGCCCTGGAGCGCGCGGAGATCGCGTTGACCCGCCTGTCGGAAGGGCGGTAGAGCCATTCACGTCTTGACGGCACCGGCGCGCAGGCTGCCATGCCCCAACGCACCACCTGTCGGCGAGCCCCAATCTTGACAGCACCACTCTCCGTCCGGACTCTGGCGGCCGTGGTGCACCAGCGAAAGACAGCCCCCAAATGAGCGACGTCGTTCAAGAGCTTTACGAGAAGGCCGAAACGTACTCCGAGAAGTACAGCGACCAGGAGCTGTACGACTACCTGCTGACGCTGGCCAACAAGCTGGAGCAGGCGGAGATGGTGCGCCACCACTTCGGCTACTTCCTGATGCACGCCAAGGCCGTCTGCCCCTACGACGCGCGGCCGCGCCACTTCCAGGAAGCCCTGGACCGGGCGGAAAAGTTCCTGAAGCAGCCCTGAGGGGCTGAGCCTGACAGCCGCTTGGCGCGGGTGCGCAGCCTTCCTGCTTGCGGCAAGCCCGCTCAGGCGTCTCCCACCACCCGCCGGCGCACCATGGCCGCGGCCCGCCACGGTGCTTCGGCCAGGCGGCCGAGCGCGCCGGCGCGGCCGGCCAGCTTGCCCATGTGCGTGACCTCCACCAGCCGGCGGTGCAGGAAGCGGCGGGTGGCCGCGTGGTCCTCGCTGCTGTCGCCCAGCCAGCACACCAGCGTCTTGCCCAGTACGCTCAGCAGCATCAGCCGCTTGGTGTAGTGGTTGAAATCCGTGGCGGTGTCGCCGCAGGCGCGCCAGATGCAGTCCACCGTACGCATGGCGGCGCGCGAGCTGCGGCTGCCCACCCGCGGCGACAGCACCAGCACCAGGCCGCGGCGCACCGCTTCCTTGTGGGGGGCGAGCGCATCCAGCCGCGCCATCACCGCCATTTCCACCCGCTCGGTCATGCCGAGATCGTGGAACGCCTCGCCCTCCGCCTCCAGGGCGGCCAGCATCTGCCGGTCGGCCCAGTCGTGCAGGTGCAGCACCACATCCTCCACGCCGTCCGGGAAGGCTGCGGCCAGCAGGGCCGGGTCGGTGTCGGTCATGCGCGCGGCATCGGCCAGCGACCGGTCGGTCCAGCCGTCGAACGCCACGTTGATCATCACCTCTTCCAACAGGCGGTCGCGCAGCTCCGTCAGGGCGTCATCCGCCTCGTCGTCCGGGAGGGTGTCCTCAAGGATCGCGTCGTCGCTCATGGGGAGGTGCCTTCCGCCGCATCGAGGGCAGCCAGGGTGGCCGCCTCATCGACGAGGTACTGCAACTCGCTCTCGAAGGCCAGCAGCCGCAGGTCGAGCATGCGGTCGAGGTAGAGCACGCCATCCAGATGGTCGACTTCGTGCTGCACCACGCGGGCGTGAAAGCCATGGGCCTCGCACGTCACCGGCGCACCGTCCGCGCCGATGCCGCTATAGCGAATGGCAGCCCAGCGCGGCACCACACCGCGCAGCTCGGGGATCGACAGGCAGCCTTCGATGCCGCTTTCCACCCGGTCGCCCAGCGGCTCCACCACCGGGTTGATCAGCGCCATCACCCCGTCCGGCCCCACCGGTTCGTCGTGGTGGCGGCGCGCGGCGGGCACCTGGAAGACGATGATGCGGCGGCTGACATGCACTTGCGGCGCGGCCAGGCCGACGCCCGAGGCATCGAGCATGGTTTCCACCATGTCGGCGATCAACTGGGCCACCGCCGGATCGGTGGGATCGGCCACCGGGTCGGCCGTGCGGCGCAGCACCGGGTGGCCCATGCGGGCGATCTTCAGCAGGCTCATCGGATGCTCCCGATGCGGACCGCGGCTCTTGTGGGACCGGCGGCCGAGTGATACATACCGCCCATCGCGGTCGACCCCAGGCTTCCGTGCCGGTTGCGTCGTCCGTTGGTACGAGACTGAACCATCTGCAACATGGATCGGTGAGGCAAGGTGCAAGTTACTGTACGTGACAACAATGTCGACCAGGCCCTGCGCGCGCTGAAGAAGAAGATGCAGCGCGAGGG
>JAGQRL010000177.1:7919-8800 GCA_020425485.1 Rhodospirillaceae bacterium | reverse complement strand
GTGGCGACGCGCAGGGCCGCGTCGAGATTGGACAACGGTTCGTCGAACAGGAAGACCTTCTGATTGCGCACGATGGCGCGGCCGATGGCGACGCGCTGGCGCTGGCCGCCGGAAAGCTGGCCCGGCCGCCGGTCCAGATAGTCCGTCAGGTTGAGCGCCTTGGCCGCGGCTTCGATCCGCCGGTCCTGTTCGGCCGGATCGATGCCGGCCATCCGCATGGGAAAGGCGATGTTCTTGCGCACCGACATGTGCGGGTAGAGCGCATAGGACTGGAACACCATGGCCAAGCCCCGCTTGGCCGGCGGCAGGCGCGTGGTGTCCTGCCCGTCGATCTCGATCAGCCCGCCGGTCACGTCTTCCAGCCCGGCGATGAGCCTGAGCAGAGTCGACTTCCCGCAGCCCGACGGGCCGACGAAGACCACGAACTCCCCGTCTTCGATACTGAGGTCGAGCGGCGGGATCACTTCGGTCTGGTCGAAGGTCTTCTGCACCTGTTGGAGCGTAATGCGTCCCATCGTTTCCTCGCTTATTTGACCGCGCCGAAGGTCAGGCCGCGCACAAGCTGCTTCTGGCTGAACCAACCCATGATGAGGATCGGTGCGATGGCCATGGTGGAAGCCGCGCTGAGCTTGGCGAAGAACTGGCCTTCGGGGCTGGAATAGGCGGCGATGAAGGCCGTCAACGGTGCTGCGTCCACCGTCGTCAGGGTCAGCGTCCAGAAGGCTTCGTTCCAGGCCAGGATGACGTTCAGCAGCGCTGTGGAGGCGATGCCGGGCAGCGCCATGGGCAGCAGGACGTGGATGATTTCCGACCGCAGGCTGGCGCCGTCCATCCGGGCTGCTTCCAGGATCTCCCGCGGGATCTCCTTGAAGTAGGTGTAG
>JAGQRL010000177.1:0-7903 GCA_020425485.1 Rhodospirillaceae bacterium | reverse complement strand
TCGGCAGGTTGATCAGCATCAGGATGATGATGAGGGCCGTCTTGGTATCCAGCAGACCCAGTTCGATCAGCACCAGCTTGATGGGATAGAGCACGCCCACCGCCGGCAGCATCTTGGTGGACAACATCCACATCAGCACGTCTTTGGTGCGCCGGCCGGGCACGAAGGCCATCGACCAGGCGGCGGGGACTGCGATCAGCAGCCCCAGGACCGTCGAGCCGACCGACAGGATGACGGAGTTCATCAGGTAGCGCAGATAGTCCGATCGCTCCTGCACCACCGCGTAGTTCTCCAACGTCCAGTCGAAGTTGAGGAACATCGGCGGGTCGGCGATCGCCTGCGCTTCCGGCTTGAAGCTGGTCAGGATCGTCCAGAGGATCGGGAAGAAGATCAGCAGGCCGATCACCCAGGCGAGGGTCGTCAGCGTGATCTTGCGCTGGGTGGAGATTGCACGTGCCATGACTATCCCTCCCTACGCGTCGAGGTTCTTGCCGACGATGCGCATGAGCACGAAGGCGATGATGTTCGCCAGGATCACCGCCAGGATGCCGCCGGCCGATCCAAGCCCGATGTTCTGGCTGTCGATGACGCGCTGGTAGACCAGGTAGGTCAGCGTGCGGGTGCCGAAGGCGCCGCCCGTCGTCACGAAGATTTCCGCGAACACGGACAAGAGGAAGATCGTCTGGATCAGGATGACGACGGTGATGGCGCGCGCCAGGTGGGGCAGCACGACGAAGCGGAACCGGTTGAGCGGGCCGGCGCCGTCCATCTCCGCCGCTTCCACCTGTTCGGAATTCAGCGACTGGATCGCCGTCAACAAGATCAGGGTGGCAAACGGCAGCCATTGCCAGGCGACGATCAGGATGATCGAGAACAATGGCAGCTGCGATAGCCAGTCTATCGGCTCAAGCCCGAATAATCGCCATAAGTGTGCAAACAGGCCATTCACCGGGTTCATGAACATGTTCTTCCAGATCACGGCGGAAACCGTCGGCATCACGAAGAACGGGGCGATCACCAGGATGCGCACGATATCCCGCCCCCAGATCGCCTGATCGAGCAGGAGGGCCAGGAGAATGCCGCCGCCCACCGTGATGATCAGAATGCCCCCGACCATGATCAGGGTGGTCAGGATGCTTTCATGAAAGGCGCCGGAGGAAACGAAACGGACGTAGTTGTCCAGGCCCTCGCAGCAGTCGAACGTCCCGCGCTGCGGCCTATAGTCAAGAATGGAAAAGTATAGCGTCAGGCACAGGGGGATGAGCATCCACACGAGGAGGAGAAACACCGCTGGGGCGATCATGCCCCGGGCTGCCGAACGGGAATGCTGGGTGGCCATATCGCACCTGCCCTTGTGCCAAGAGATCGCTACAAGACAGACCCCGATGGACTGGACGCTGCACCCAAAGCGCTACCATTGGTGGTGCGGGTGCAAGCCGGCCCGTGGAAAGGGCGGGGCTCTATCCACCCTTTCCAGCCGGACCGCGCGCTAGCGGATCACAGGTATCCGGCGGCTTCCATTTCTTCGGTGGTCAGCTCCTGGGCCTCTTCGAGCGCTTCTTCCACGCTCATCTGGCCGGCCAGGGAGGCAGCAAAGATCTGCCCCACCTGGGTGCCGATCCCCTGGAATTCAGGGATGGCCACGAACTGGATGCCCACATAGGGCACGGGATCCACCGTCGGGTTCTGCGGATCGGCGACTTCCATCGACCGCAGGGTCATTTCCGCAAAGGGCGCGGCTTCCAGATAGGCGGGGTTTTCGTAGAGCGACTGGCGCGTCCCCGGGGGCACGTTCGCCCAGCCTTCCGTTTCCGCCACAAGGTCCAGATAGGCCGGCCCGGTTGCCCAGGCGATGAACGCGCGGGCCGCTTCCGGCGCGTCCGACGACGAGGGGATGGCCAGCGACCACGTCCACAGCCAGTTGCCGCGGCGGCCGAGCCCGTTGTCCGGCGCCAGCGCGAAGCCGACGCTATCGGCCACTTCGGAATCCTGCGGATTGGTCACGAAGCTGGCGGCGACGGTGGCATCGATCCACATGCCGCAATGGCCGGTCTGGAACAGCGCCAGGTTCTCGTTGAAGCCGTTGTTGGCGGCACCCGGCGGGCCGTAGTTGTGCAGCAGGTCCATATAGAAGTTGAGCGTGTTGGCCCACGCCTCGGTGTCGAACTGCGGCTCCCAGTCTTCGTTGAACCAGCGGGCGCCGAAGGAGTTGGCCATGGCGGTGAGGAAGGCCATGTTCTCGCCCCAGCCCGGCTTGCCGCGCAGGCAGATGCCGTAGACGCCGTTGTCCGCATCGGTCATCGCCGCGGCGGCCTCGCGGATGAAGTCCCAGGTGGGATCATCGGGCATTTCCAGGCCGGCGGCTTCCATGAGATCGGTGCGGTACATCACCATGGAGCTTTCGCCGTAGAAGGGCGAAGCGTACAGCGTCCCGTCGACGCTCAGGCCGCTGCGGATGGCCGGCAGCAGGTCGTCCACATCGTATTCGGCGCCGAGGTCGTCCAGCGGCATCAGCCAGCCGCGCTCCGCCCAGAAGGGCACCTCGTACTGACCGATGGTGATCACGTCGTACTGGCCGCCGCCGGTGGCGATATCGGTGGCAACGTTCTGGCGCAGAACGTTTTCTTCCAGGATCACCCAGTCCACGGCGATGTCGGGGTGCAGCTCCGTGAAGTGGTCGGAGAGCCCCTGCATCCGCACCATGTCGCCGTTGTTGACGGTGGCGATCGTGATGTTCGTCTGCTGCGCCCCAGCAGACCAGGCGATCGCCGTCAACGCCGTAGCGCCAAGGAGTGAGCGGATCAGAATTGGCATTGTGGTCCTCCCAGTTTTTTCAGGTCCGGTTTCGCACCGGCTGCGTCACGGCTGCGCACGGTGCGTGCTGTCGCCAAGATTCAAACCCGGATTCCCCATGCAGGGGCCTCTCGGTCGATCCATGCTGACCCTGAATGGCCGGATGCGCAACCTTTCGGCACCGGCTTTCACCGGCGAGGTATTCACCTACTACCAAGGGATGATCGCGCTACAACTCACAATGAAACCCGCGGAGTCCTTGGCGCATGCGGGGCCGCATGCGGGGACCGATGCGGAGCCGGATATAGCCGCGGCGAGCACCCCTGGCGTGGCCAGGCGCGCCCGGCGGTCGGGTGTGCAGTCCCGGATTCTGATGGTGCATCATCAACCCTGAGTTGTCAGGGTGAGGATGCCCTATGGGATACGTTCTTCACGGCTGCGCCCGCGCGACGCCGTGTCTTCGAGCCGAACTCCGAGCGACGCAAGAAAGGACCCGGACCCTTGCTGTCAGCTACGGACTGAGCCCGAAGACGGTGAAAAAGCGGCGGAGCCAGACCACGACTGCCGACGCGCCAATGGGGCCGAAGACTCCAAAGAGCACGGTGCTGCGCCGGCAGTTGGGGCGGGGCTTCCCGACCCAACCCCGCCACCTGGCCGCACAATAGTTTTCAATGGCTTGGGCGGCCGGGTGGGGGAGTGGGCGGTTCGGACCGGATAGATAGGTAACACGGCAGACCGGTTAGATGGGTGACAGGTCTACGCATTGGCCAGGAGGTGGCCGATGCCCTGGAAAGAGACCTGCGTCATGCATGAACGGATCGCCTTCTTGGCAGCCTATTTGAGGGACGAAGCGCCGATGTCGGAGCTGTGTGCGGCCTTCGGCATCAGCCGCAAGACCGGCTACAAATGGTTGGCGCGCTACCGCGCCGATGGACCGCAGGGCCTGCACGAACGGTCCCGTGCGCCGCGTCAGCATGGCCGACGCATGGCGCCGGAACTGGCGGATGCGATCCTCGCCCTGCGCCGTGACCGTCCCCATTGGGGGCCGCGCAAGCTGCGGGCTGTGCTGTGCCGCCAGCAGCCCGAGGCGGCGTGGCCGGCCGCCAGTACCATGGGTGACCTCCTGCGGACCCATGGGCTGGCCGGCAGCCGGACGCGGCCACGACGGCTGCCCGCCGGCCGCTCCCAGCCCTTTGCCGCGATCACCCAGCCCAATGACGTGTGGTGCATCGACTTCAAGGGATGGTTCCGCACCGCCGACGGTACCAGGTGCGATCCACTGACCATCACCGATGCCTACAGCCGCTATGTCCTGGACTGCCGCATCGTCCCTCCGCTCCACGCACCGGTGGAGGCTGTGGTGCGCCGGGCGTTCGAACGCCATGGCCTGCCCAGGGCGATCCGCTCGGACAATGGCCCACCCTTCGCCGCTCCGGGTCCGGCCGGCCTCACCCGGCTCTCCCTGGGCTGGCTGAAGGCAGGCATTGCGCTGGAACGCATCGAGCCCGGCAAGCCCCACCAGAATGGCCGCCATGAGCGCTTCCACCTGACCTTGAAGCAGGAGACGACGCGCACGCCGGCGGCCAATCCCGAGGCCCAGCAAGTCCGCTTCGACGCCTTCTGCCACGACTACAACCACCACCGCCCCCACGAAGCCCTGGGCCAGATCCCACCGGCCAGCCTGTGGGTGGCGTCGCCGCGGGCCCTGCCGGACACCCCGGTCGAGCCCTGGTACGACGCCCATCACGCCGTGCGCCGAGTGCGCTCCAGTGGAGAGATCAAATGGGGCGGCCGCTCGATCTTCATCAGCGAGACCCTGGGCGGCGAGCCGGTCGGCATCGCCGAAACCTCAGACGGCCAGTGGCTCGTCCGCTATGCCCATATCGACCTGGGGATCATTCACCCACGCAGACATCGACTCACCCGCTTCGTGACGAAACGACCGACACGCATCGAACCGCACGAACAAAGAACACTGTCACCCATCTAACCGGTCCACAGTGTTACCCCTCTAACCGTTTGCGCAGGCCGGGACCGACTGCGCCGAAGGCGATGAAGCCTTAGGGCCAGGGCAGGGCGCCGGCGGTGTCCACATGGGCGGCCGCGGCATCCGCCGTTGCCTCGGCAAACCGGTTGAACGCCACCAGGGCTTCGATATCGCCGCGGGGAAAGGGCAGCTCCGGCCCGATGGCGCCGAGCTTGGCCAGATGGGCGAGGAAGCGCCGGCGCAGCTCCGCTACCGCGGCCTGGTCCACCGTATCGACGAGGTCGATATCCTCGGCGATGCGCATCACCTCGGCTTCCAGCCGTTCCACCGCCCGCACCGTCGGCGCCACGGCAATCGCTGCAATCTCTAATCGTCCCTGGGCACTGCGCTCCCGGATGGCGCGAGCCGTTTCGGCAATGGTGAACAAGAAGCGTTCGAGCTGGGACACGACGCAATCAATCGGAAGCCACATCGACGGCGATGTGCAGCACTCTTTAATGCAGATTGAGTTGTATTTCCACAACCGAGTGGTCGGATTCGGACAGGCGGTGCCGGTGGGCACCGCTACGAATTCCATCAATGGTAGAAGTGCGGCCCGGCCCGGCTTGCTCCGGTCCCGCCAAAGCCTAGGAAGCGCTATCGCCCGGCGCGGGCCTGGGCCGGCGGGGGGCTGTTGGCGGGCTGTTGGGCAGGGGGGTGCAGGTCCTGCACCGCACCGGCCACCAGGTGGTCGAACATGAACTCGGCCGGCCGCTGGCTTTCCAGGGCGATTTCCGGTGCCATCGGCCCGCGCGTGCGCACGCCGCGCAGCTTCACCCAGGCGAGCTTCAGCGGATTGGCCGCGGCATCGGCCGCCGCCGTCGGCTCATAGCCGCAATGGGCCATGCAGTTGGCGCACTTTTCATAGTTGCCGGTGCCGTAGCTGGCCCAGTCCGTGCCGTCCATCAGCTCCGCATAGGTCTTCGCGTAGCCTTCGTTCAGCAGATAGCAGGGGCGCTGCCAGCCGAAGATGTTGCGCGTCGGCATGCCCCAAGGGGTGCAGGTGTAGGTCTGGTTGCCGGCCAGGAAATCGAGGTAGAGCGAGGAGTGGGTGAGCGGCCATTTGCGGCCCTTGCCGGCTGCCAGCACATCGCGGAACAGCTCCTTGGTGCGGCGCCGGTTGAGGAAGTGCTGCTGGTCGGGCGCGCGCTCGTAGGCATAGCCGGGAGAGATGGTGACGCCGACCTTGGTGTCCCGGCAGAATTCCAGATACGCGGCGATGCGGTCGGCCGGCACGCCTTCGAAGATCGTGGCATTGACGTTGACCGTGAAGCCCTTGGCCTTGGCCGCGGCAATCGCCTTCACCGCCTTGTCGAACACGCCGGTCTGGCAGACCGCCTTGTCGTGCTCCTCCTTCAGTCCGTCGAGATGGACGGAGAAGAACAGGTACTGGCTGGGGGTGAAGAGGTGGAGCTTCTTTTCCAGCAGCAGCGCGTTGGTGCACAGCGACACGTATTTCTTGCGCGCCACCAGGCCGGCGACGATGTCACCGATTTCCTTGTGCAGCAGCGGTTCGCCGCCGGGGATGGCGACCATGGGCGCGCCGCACTCGTCGGCCGCCGCCAGGCACTCCTCCACCGACAGGCGGCGGTTCAGGATGGCGTCGGGGTAGTCGATCTTGCCGCAGCCGGCACAGGCCAGGTTGCAGCGGAACAGCGGCTCCAGCATCAGCACCAGCGGGTAGCGCTTCCGGCCGCGCAGGCGCTGGCCGAGGATGTAGCTGGCGATTCGAGCCTGTTGACGAAACGGCACGCCCAAGGGCTGCCTCCTTCACGTTTGGGGCCGGGCCCGCCGGCCGGCGCGGGAACGCCGCTTACGCGGCCGGGCTGATTTCCCGCAGCTCCGACGGCAGACGGAAATGCACGTTCTCCTGGACCCCGTCCAGGCCGCCGACCTCAACGTCGCGCCAGGTGCGCAGCCGGTCGATCACTTCCTGCACCAGGTCTTCCGGGGCAGACGCGCCGGCGGTGATGCCCACCGTCGCCATGCCCTCCAACCAGGCCGGATCCAGCGCATCGGCATCGGCGATCAGGTAGCTGGGCTTGCCCAGATCGGCGCCGATCTCGCGCAGGCGGTTGGAGTTGGACGAGTTGGCCGCCCCCACCACCAGGATCATGTCGACCTGCAGGGCCAGCTCGCGCACCGCGGTCTGGCGGTTCTGGGTGGCGTAGCAGATGTCCTTGGTGCTGGGCCCGGCGATGGCCGGGAAGCGCACCTTCAGCGCCTCGATGATCTCCCGCGTGTCGTCGACGCTCAGCGTCGTCTGGGTCACGTAGGCCAGGCGTTCGGGATTGCTGGGCTCAAGCGTCGCCACATCGGCCACGCTGGCCACCAGGTGCACCGGCCCGTTGATGCGGCCCATGGTGCCTTCCACCTCCGGGTGGCCGCGGTGGCCGATCAGCACCACGTCGTAGTCCTTGCGGGCGTAGCGCTGGCCTTCCTTGTGCACCTTGGCGACCAGGGGGCAGGTGGCGTCGATCACATGCAGCGTGCGGCCTTCGGCATCGTCCACCACGCGCTGGGCGACGCCGTGGGCGCTGAAGATGGTAACCGCACCGGCCGGCACTTCCTCCACCTCCTCCACGAACACCGCCCCGCGCGCCCGCAGGGTTTCCACCACGCGTTTGTTGTGCACGATCTCGTGGCGCACATAGACCGGCGGCCCGTACTTCACCAGCGCGCGCTCCACGATGTCGATGGCGCGCTCCACGCCGGCGCAAAAGCCGCGTGGCTGGGCCAGGACGACCTTGAGCGGTGAGCCCGACATGTACCCTACTCCCTCCGCGTGGTGGGGGCCGCCGCGGCCATGGTCACCGACCCGCCTGCCGCAGACGGACGCCGCCGGCCGGCGGCATCACCTCATAGCGCCACTCATAAGGCGTTTTGCGCGATCGATCCAGGCCCTGAGCGCCCCTATGTCCGAGTGATTTTGTCGGATTTGCCGGCCCGCCTGGCATCCAGTTCCGCCATAAGGCAAGGCAGCACCACCAGGGTGGCCAGCAGGACGGCGATGATCGCCACGGTCAACAATTCACCCATGCTGGACATGCCCCGGTGGGGCGAAATGGCAAGGCTGCCGAACGA
>JAGQRL010000176.1 GCA_020425485.1 Rhodospirillaceae bacterium | reverse complement strand
AGGCCCGCGCCTGCGACCTGCCGGTGACGGGGCCGGCGCCCGAGGCGGTGCAGGACGCGGCGGCTGCGGCGCTGGACGGCACCCCGGTGGACCTGTTCGCCCAGGCCGCCGCAGTCGGGCGGCGCAAGCGGGTGCTGCTGGCGGACATGGATGCCACGATGGTGCCCCTGGAAACCCTCGACGAGATGGCGGCCGAAGCCGGGCTGGCGGACCGCGTGGTGCCGATCACCCGGCGCGCCATGGCCGGCGAGCTGGATTTCACCCAGGCCCTGGCGGAGCGCCTGGCGCTGTTCGCCGGCCTGCCCGCCAGCCTGCTCGATGCCGTGCTGGCGCGCACCACGCTCAGCCCCGGTGCCGCGGTGGCCGTGGGCACCATGCGCGCCCACGGGACCTTCTGCCAACTGGTGTCGGGCGGCTTCACCCATTTCACCGACCATGTGGTGGCGGCAGCCGGCTTCCACGCCGCGGAAAGCAACGTGCTGGAGGTGGCGGACGGCAGGCTAACCGGCCGCGTGCTGGGGCCCATCGTCACCAAGGACCGCAAGCTGGCGCTGCTGGGGGAGCTGTGTGCGCGGTTCGCCGTGCCGGCCTCAGACGTGCTGGCGGTGGGGGACGGTGCCAACGACCTGCCCATGCTGACGGCCGCCGGCCTCGGTGTCGCCTATCGCGGCAAGCCGGCGGTGCGCGCGGCCTGCCCCGCCCGCATCGACCACACCGACCTGCAAACCCTGCTGTTCTTCCAGGGGTATCGCGAAGCGGAGTTCGTCGGGGGGTAAGGGCGGCCGATCAGGTCACGACCTCAACGGCTTCCGCCGCCGCGGCGCGCCGTAGCGTCCGGTCCAGGGTCGCGAGGGGCGATCGCGTCCGCTTCGCCAGCTCCAGATAGGCCGCATCGTACACGCTGAGCAGGTAGCTGCGGGCCAGGCCAAGCAGCAGGGTCTCATCATGCGCGGGTTCGACGCGCGTCGGCAAAGCCGCGACAAGCCGCAGCGCGGCTGCAACATCGGCAGCTTCGATGCGCTGACGCCGCTCGCCGACAATCAGCACATTGCGCAGTTCGTACCAGAAGAGAGGTGGAACGAGCATGCCATCGACCGAGACCAGCGCAAGCGCGTGGCCGGCCACCTCTTCGTCCTCGTCTGGCAGGCACCAGTTTGCAGCCACCGAACAGTCGATGACGATGGGCACTATTTCCGGCCCTCGTCGCGGGCTGCCAGTATTTCGTCCACCGTCATGCCGGTCTTGAGGCGGTTCTGCCGCCACTGGCGCAACTCGGCGACGGCGGCGCGTCGCTGCTCCTGCTCGTCGGCCGAGGCCGGCACCAGCCGGGCGATGGGTTTGCCGTGGCGGGTGATGGTGATGGTTTCGCCGCGCTCCACATCACTGAGCAACTGGGCCAGGTGGGCCTTGGCCTCTGTGGACTGGACCGTTTTCATGGTTTCTAACCGGTCAGATTAACTAGTTAGAAAATGGGCGGCGCCGAGGCGTGCGTCAATCCTTCGGCGGGGTGGGGCAGCCGTCGTCCAGCCAGCGGGTCAGCGCGGCATCGAATTCCGGGGTTTGTTCGACGGCGGACACCGCGGCGGGGTCGGTGACCACGGCACCCTCCAGATAGCCGGTGGCCAGCAGCATGTTGCGCCAGTCCCCCAGGGTGAACAGCAGGCGGTCGAGCGACTGGGCGATGGTGGCCCCCGCTTCCTCCGCGCGGCCCAGCGCGCAGGCGGACAGGGCGGCGCCGAGATGGGCGGTGCCTGTGTGGTCGGGATGGTCCAGCACCTCCCGGTAGGCGGCCAGCGCTTCGGCGTAGTGGCCGCGCTGGAACATCGCTTCGGCCAGCAGGGCCGATACCTCCGGGGCGCGGTCGGCGATGGTCAAGGCCGCCTCGAACGCCGCTATGGCGCCCGGCTCGTTCCCGCCGGCGGCGTGGGCGAGGCCCAACTGGGTGAGGTGGGCGGCATTGCCGGGCGTGCCCGCCACTGCCAGGGCCAGATCGGCAAGGGCGGCATCGATCGCTCCGTCCAGCAGCAAGGCACGGCCGCGCAGCCCGTAGAGGTCGGCATCGTCGGGGGCGATTTCCAGCGCCCGGGTGAAGTGGGCGGCCGCCGCACCGCCCTGGTTCTGGCCAAGCTGCCACAGGCCGAGTTGGCGCCAGACTTCCGCCGATCCGGGGTCGGCTGCCGCGGCAGCCAGCAGGTCATCTTCCGTCGGATGGTCGAAGGCGAGCAGCGGGCTTGCGGTCTGCGCCACGATGGCGGCGCGCCGCAGCAGGGCATCGGCCAGGTCCGCACCGGCGATGGCGCCGGACTGGATCAGGTCCGTGCAGGCCGCCACCGCCGCGCGGTCGCTCTCCGCCACCCCGAAGCAGGCCTGCCGCTGTGCGGCCCAATCGATTGTCTGGGCGTGGACCGCCGCCGGCCCGAAAGCCGCAAGCGCCGCGGTCGCGGCCAGCAGAACAAAGTGCTGGTGCCGGCGAAAAGCCATCGAACACTCCCGGATCGCGGTGGGAAGGGAACTGTGCGGGGCCGCGTTGCCACGCACAAGCCCCGGCCCAAACGCAAATCGGGGCGCCGCTGGGCGCCCCGATCGCGACACGTCTACTGTCGTTTCGGCCGTCAGTTGCCGGCGCGAAGGGCGGAGATGTCCAGCGCCACGAAGCTCACCTGACCGCTGGAGTCCACCATCAGCAGCACGCTGTTGCGGCCGGCGGCCAGCGCCTCGTCGACCTGGGCGGACACATCCTCCGGCGTGGCCACGTGCTGCTGGTTGACCTCCAGGATCACGTCGCCGGGCGCCAAGCCCTGCTCCGCCGCACTGCCGCTGGCCACCTGGGTGATGACCACGCCCTCGCTGGCCGACGACAGGCCGAAGCGGGAGCGCAGGCTGTCGTCCAGCTCCGCCAGGCGCAGGCCCAGCTCGTCGATCTCGCCGGTCTGTCCGGCGGGCGGCGTGACGGTGGGAGTGGAATTGTCCAGCAGGCCGGCCAGTTCCGCTTCCTCCAGCTCGCCCAGCTCGATCGGCACGGTGATCAGTTCGCCCTGGCGCCACACCTCCACGTCCACGGTGGAGCCGACCGGCGTGTCGGCGACCGCCCGCGGCAGTTCGCGCATGGTTTCGATGGGCTCGCCGTTGAAGCTGACGATCACGTCGCCCGGTTGCAGGGCGCTGCCGTCCGACGGGCCGCCGGCGGTGATGGAGGAGATCAGGGCACCGGTGGCTTCGGGCATGCCCAGGCTTTCGGCGATCTCGTCGGTCACCGACTGGATGCGCACGCCAAGCCAGCCGCGCCGGGTGCGGCCGAATTCGATCAACTGGCTCACCACCGGTTCCGCCAGCGAGCTGGGGATGGCGAAGCCGACGCCGACCGAGCGGCCGGTGGGCGAGAAGATGGCGGTGTTGATGCCGATCACCTCACCCGCGGTGTTGAACATGGGGCCGCCGGAATTGCCGCGGTTGATCGAGGCATCGGTCTGCAGGAAGTCGTCATAGGGGCCGGCGTGGATATCGCGGGCGCGGGCGGAAATGATGCCCGCGGTGACCGAGCCGCCAAGGCCGAACGGGTTGCCGATGGCCAGCACCCAGTCGCCCACGCGCATGGTGTCGCTGTCGCCGAAGGCCACATAGGGCAGCGGCTCGGCGCTGTCGACGTGCAGCACCGCCAGATCGGTGCGCGGGTCCACCCCCACCACCGTCGCCGGCAGTTCGGTGTCGTCCTGCAAGATCACGGTGATCTCGTCCGCACCGTCGACCACGTGGTTGTTGGTGACGATGTTGCCGTCGGCCGAAATGATGAAGCCGGAGCCCAGCGAGGTGGCGCGGCGTTCGGCCGGCGCCTGGCGATCCATGAAGTCGTCGAAGAAGTCCTCGAACGGCGATCCCGGCGGGAACTGGGGCACCTCAGGCCCCGTGACGTCGGCGATCGTCTGGGTGGAGGAGATGTTCACCACGGCCGGAAGCAGGGTTTCCACCAGATCGGCGAAGCCTGCGTGGTGTGCCGGGGGAACGATGTCACTGTTGATCGGCGCCTCGGTCTGAGCGAAGCCGGGCGATGCGCCGATCAGCACTGCCACCATCAGCCCCGCACCGAGAAGCCGGCGCAGCGAGCGGGAGGTATGCGGGTCTTCGGACGGGATCATCAGGTTCATGGACGTCTCATCATCGGTGACGAAGAACAGAAACCATCAGGGGTGGCTGGGCTTTTATGCCGCCAGCCGCTGGCGGTGGTTTCGCAGGCTCTGGGTAGAGGCAGACACCGCCCCGGTCGATCGACGCACCGGCACGTGCCCCTGATATCGCTGCGATGCCATATCATTATGGTCGGAATTTGTTGAGCCGCGGGCAGGCTTGCGGCCAATGACGCAAAGAGACAACAGCGGCCACCCTCATAGTCCGCCGCTGCCGCGCACCGCCCATACCACCAGCACGCCGAGAGCCGCGGCCACCAGCCCGCTCAGCCTGAGCGAAGCGGGCGACACCACCAGCACCTGGGCGACGATGCGCTTCATGGCGATGGGGGCGATGGCGTAGATCAGCCCCTCGATCACCAGAACCAGGCCGAGTGCGGCTCCCAGGTCGGTCACCGCAGCCCCCGCCCGCCGTCCATCGGCTCACACCGGCTCAGTTGCCGGTCTCCGCGTCATCCTCGGGTGCCACCGGATCGGCCGGTGCCACGGCGCCGTCCTGCGGCACGATCGGGGCGTTGAACGAGTCCTCGTCGTTGAACAGGTCGGCATTGGAGGAGGGGTCGATCAGCCGCTCCTCGTCGGCCCTCAGCCCGTCCAGCACATCGGACAGCTCGGTGTCGATGGCCGTCTCGGTGTTCTCGCCGATCAGCGCCTGCAGATCGTCCGGCACGCCCATGGCGGAGTTCAGTTCCTGGTCGATGGAGCCGACATCGGTGGGGATGGCGGCTTCTTCGTCAGGCCCGTCCTCCGGCGTCTGCCCGTCCGCATCCGGCGGCGTGCCGCCATCCGGCGAGGTGCCCTCCAGCAGGGTATCGCCTTCCGGCACCACCGGCAGGGTTTCCGACGGGATCAGGCGGCGCCGGATCTCGTCCTGCACGGCGGCATCGAGGGGGGCGGTTTCAAGCTGCGTGCCCGCGCCGCCGCCCGACACCTGCTGGAAGAAGCGGAAGAAATCGCCGTCGGGCGACAGCACCAGCGAGGTGTCGCCGTTGGCCATGGCCGCCCGGTAGGCTTCCAGCGTGCGGTAGAAGCTGAAGAAGTTGGGATCGAGCCCGTGGGCGGAGGCCAGGGTGGCGATGGCGTTCTGGTCGCCCTCACCGCGGATGATCTGCGACAGGCGCTGGGCGCGGGCCAGGAAGCCCACCCGCCAGCGGTCGGCAAAGGCGCGGAAGCGTTCTTCCAGCGCCCGGCCGGTGGCGCGGATCTCGCCGGCTTCGCGCTCACGCTCCGAGCGCATGCGGGTGAAGATGCTTTCCCGCGTCTGGTCGGGCACGTCGGCCCGGCCGATGCGCACATCGACGATGGTGATGCCCAGATCGCTGGCGCCTTCGGCCACCTCGTCGGCCACATCCTCGCCGCGCAGCCCGAAGGCCACAACGCGCTGGATTTCCTGCATGATCAGGTTGCGCCGCTGCGAGCGCACATCGACGATGTCCGACGACAGCAGGTCGGACTGCTCGTAGCGCGCCAGCACGTTTCTAAGCGCGGCGTTGAGGATGGTGGTCAGCCGGTCGACGGCACTTGCCTCGGTGCGCACGCGCTGCAGGAACAACAGCGGGTTGGAGATGCGGTAGCGGATGAAGGCGTCCACCACCAGGCGGCGCTGGTCGCGCAGCGTCACTTCCTCGGCCGGCGGATCGACTTCGAGGATGCGGCGCTCGTAGTAGACCACGTCGTCGATGAACGGCACCTTGAAGTGCAGGCCGGCTTCGCTGGGCTGGCCCGGCTCGTTGATCGGTTCGCGCTGCGGATTGCCGAAGCGCAGCACCAGGGCCTGCTCGGTTTCGCGGACGATGAAGAAGCTGTCGGACAGCAGCACGCCGGCGAGAACGACGACGACGCCAATGATTGCGAGGCGGATGCTCATGATGGGTGTCCTCGCACTACTGGTTGTCGTTCGCCGGCGCCGCAGCACCCGGACGCGGCAGCAGCTCGTTGAGCGGCAGGTACTGCACGACGTCGCCGCCGGTGCCGCCTGCCTGGCCGCTGTCGATCATCACCACATTGGCGTTGGTCAGCACGTCCTGCAGCGTTTCCACATACATGCGCTGGGCGGTGACGCTGGGGTTCTGGCTGTAGGAGGACAGCACGTAGAGGAAGCGCTGGGCCTGGCCTTCGGCCTCGTTGATCACGCGCTCCTGGTAGGCTTCGGCGTCCTGCAGCATGCGCGCGGCCTCACCGCGGCTCTGCTCGCGCACCTCGGCGAAGTAGCGGCGGCCCTGGTTCACCTGGGTTTCGCGGTCGGCCTGGGCGCGGATCACGTCGTTGAAGGCGTCGATCACCTGGGGCGGCGGGCTCACGTTGAGGAGCTGCACGGAAGTGACGGAGATGCCGGACTCATAGTCCGCCAGGATGCGGCGGATGCCGTCGCGCACGTCCTGTTCGATTTCCGAGCGCGAGCGGGTGAGGGCCGATTGCAGGTCCGACTGGCCGATGATCTCGCGCATCACGCTTTCCGCCACGGCGCGCACCGTGTCTTCCTGGTTGCGCAGGCGGAACAGGTAGTTTTCGGCGTTGGAGATGCGCCAGCGCACGGTGAAATCGATGTCGATGATGTTCTCGTCGCCGGTCAGCATCAGGCTTTCCTGCGGCACGTCGCGCTGCACCACCGCGGTGGCAGCCCCGCCGCTCGGCGAGTTGCCGCGGATGAAGCCGATGTCCAGCAGGCGGTCCTGCTCGGTGTTGACGATTTCCACGCTCTGGATCGGCCCGGGCAGGTGGTAGTGCAGGCCGGACCCGACGGTGCGGGTGAAGGCGCCGAAGGTCATGATCACGCCCTGCTCGCCGGGCTGCACGCGGAACAGGCCGGTGGCCATCCAGATCGCCAGCAGCGCCACCACCCCCAGGACGATCGCCCGTTTGCCGCCGAAGCCGCCGGGAATGAGCTGGCGCATGCGGTCCTGGCCGCGCCGGATCATGTCCTCGAAGCTCGGCCCGGTGGGACCGCCGCTGTTGCCGCCAGGCCCCCGGCCGGGCGGGCCGCCCCAAGGGTTCTGGTCGTTACCGCCGGAGCCCCAGGGCCCACCGCCGTTGCCGCCTTGATTGGTCCACGGCATGGATTGCCATCCTCGTGATTGCTGCCTGAAGGGTCGCCGCCAGGCTTGCGCGCCTGAAGGTTCCGGGCGCGCACCCTAGCCGCAGCGCCCGCACCATGGCCATATGTGCCGCGACAGGTCTACGACACCCCCGTCATATTTGGCAAAGACAAGGAGCTTTCAACCATGGCCGACCCCACCCAGGAAGCTGTGCTCGGCGCCCTGCGCACCGTGATCGACCCGGAACGCTGCCAGGACATCGTCACACTGGGGATGGTTAGCGGCCTTACCATCCGCGATCGCCACGTGCTGTTCGCCCTGGAAGTCGACCCCGAGCGCGGCCCGCAACTGGAGCCCCTGCGGGTGGAGGCGGAGGCGGCGGTGCGCAAGCTGCCGGACGTGCTGTCGGCCACCGCCATGCTCACCGCCCACCGCCCGGCCGGGGGCAAGGCGCCGGCGGCACCGCCCCAGGCGGCGCGCACCAAGCCGACCGGCCGCACCATCGATCTGCCGGGGGTCGGCCACATTGTCGCGGTGGCGTCCGGCAAGGGCGGGGTGGGCAAATCCACCGTCGCCGCCAATCTCGCCGTGGGGTTCGTGCAGAACGGCCTGAAGGTGGGCCTGCTGGATGCCGACATCTACGGGCCGTCGATGCCGCGCATGATGGGGGTGGGCGGCAAGCCGACGACGCCGGACGGCAAGACGCTCGATCCCAAGCCGGCGCACGGCGTGCAGGTGATGTCCATCGGCTTCATGGTGGACGAGGAAACGCCGATGATCTGGCGCGGCCCCATGGTGCAGAGCGCCATCACCCAGATGCTGCGCGACGTGAACTGGGGGGATCTCGACGTGCTGGTGGTGGACATGCCGCCGGGCACCGGTGACGCCCAGTTGACGCTCGCCCAGTCGGTGCCGCTGTCGGGCGCCGTCATCGTTTCCACGCCGCAGGACATCGCGCTGTTGGACGCCCGCAAGGGCCTCAACATGTTCCGCAAGGTGGAGGTGCCGGTGATCGGCATCATCGAGAACATGTCCTATTTCTGCTGCCCCAATTGCGGACACCGCAGCGAAATCTTCGGCCATGGCGGGGCGCGGGCGGAAGCCGGGCGGCTGGAGGTGCCCTTCCTCGGCGAGGTGCCGCTGGAAATTTCCGTGCGCACCACCTCGGACACCGGGACGCCGGCTGCCGCCGCCGAACCGGGTGGTGCCATCGCCGCGGTGTTCCGCGATATGGCGGCCGCAACCTGGCAATCGTTAACTGGAGAGACGGCGCCGCGCCGCGCCGCACCCCGAATTGTCATGCAATAGGGGGCAAGTTCGGGGCCGAACGCTGCCGTCAAAGGTCCCGATCTCGCCCAAGGCTTGCCACAAAGCCTCGATAGGAGTGGGGTCAAACGGAACATGACGGTCCCGTGTCGGTCGGCATGTCCGGCCCTCGACGGACAGACGAGGTTAATTGCATGAAGGCTCGAACGATTGTCGCGATGGCGCTGACGCTGGCCTTGACCGGTCCGGCGATGGCGCAGTCGTCCGGAACGATCACGGTGCACAATGCCGGCAGCGTGCCGCTGTCGGATGTCCGCGTATCGCCCGACTATGCGACGCGCTGGGGCTTCGATCAGCTTGGCGGTGCCACGCTCTTGCCCGGCGAGCAGATGGAGGTGGAGGTCGACCGCTCCGGCGGCGCCTGCTTCTTCGACGTCCAGGCCACCGACGTGGACGGCAACAGCCGTGAGTTCTGGGGCTTCAACGCCTGCAGCGAACGCACGCTGGATGTGCAGCGCGCGCTGGTGGTGATCGAGATCGGCAAGCGCGGCTGAACCTGGCGCTGAAGCGGCGGCCCCCCGCCGCTTCGTCCGCGCTTTGCCTGATCCTGCTTAGACTTCCTCGTCCACCTTCTTCGGCGGTTCGCCCTTGGCGACGCCGACCATGGCTGGGCGCAGCAGGCGGCCGTGCAGCACGTAGCCGGCCTGCATCACCTGCACCACGGTGCCGGGCACGGCATCGGCGGTGGGGATTTCGAACATCGCCTGGTGATAGTTGGGGTCGAACTTTTCGCCGGTGGGATCGATGCGCACGATGCCGTGGCGCTCGAACAGCTTCTGCAGCTCCTGCTCCACCGCGGCGATGCCGTCGCGCATGTTGACGAACACCGGGTCGTCGGCCTTGTCGTCGGGCAGGGACTCCACCGCGCGGGCCAGGTTGTCGGCCACCGTCAGCACATCGCGGGCAAACGAGGACACGGCATATTTGGCGGTGTCCTCCTTGTCCTTCTGGGCGCGCCGGCGGGTATTTTCCGCCTCCGCCATGGCGCGCAGCGCACGATCCTTCAGTGCCGCGTTCTCTTCGGCCAGGCGGGCGAGGGCGGCGGCCGCATCCTCGGCCTGCGCTGCGGCCTGGGCGGCGGCATCCTCTTCGGCTTCCGCTGCCAGTTCGGCTGCGGCCTCCAGATCCAACTCGTCCGGCCCCGGCCCCGCTGCGGGGTCGCCGCCGGCTTCGGTTTCGGTGGTGCGCGGGCGGTTTTCCGTTTCGCTCATCACGTCGACTCGTTCTTGTTCCACAACAGGCGGCCCAGCACCTTGGCCGTATAGTCCACCATGGGCACGATGCGGGCGTAGTTCAAACGGCTCGGCCCGATAACCCCCACCGCGCCGACGATCTCGTTCTGTCCGTCGGTATAGGGTGCGATGATCATCGAGCAACCGGCCACCGAGAACAGGCTGTTCTGGGCACCGATATAGATCTGCACGCCTTCGGCCTGCTGGGCGGCATCCAGCATGCGCAGCATGGCCTCCTTGGTCTCCAGCGTCTGGAAGAGCAGGCGGATGCGCTCCAGGTCCTCCACCGCCGTGACGTCCGAGAGCAGGCGCGACTGACCGCGCACGATCAGCGTGCCGGTGGCCCCGCCGACCGCACCGTAGGTGGCCAGGCCGGCTTCCACCAGGGCGCTCGACAACTGGTCGAGCTGGCTGCGCTGCTGGTCGATCTCCGCCAGCACTTCCGAGCGCGCTTCGCCCAGCGTGCGGCCGACCACGCGGGCGGCGAGGAAGTTGGAGGCATGCACCAGGGTCGACTGGGTGAGCCCCAGCGGCACCTCGATCACGCGGTTTTCCACCAGTCCGTCGTCGGTCACCAGCACCACCAGCACGCGGCCGGGCGCCAGGTTGACGAACTCGATGTGGCGCAGCGGCCGGTCGGTCTTCGGCGCCACCACCAGCCCCGCACAGCTCGACAGGCCCGACAGCAGGGTGGTGGCATCGTCCAGCACGTCGGAATAGCTGCGGCCGATGGCGCGGCACTGGGCATCGATGCTGGCGCGCTCCTCCTCGGCGATGTCGCCAAGCTCCAGCAGCCCATGGACGAACAGCGACAGCCCCGCTTCGGTGGGGAGCCGGCCGGCCGAGGTGTGGGGCGAGAACAGCAGCCCCATCTCCTCCAGATCGGCCATCACGTTGCGGATGGTGGCGGGCGACAGGGACATGCCGAGGCGCCGCGAAATGGTGCGCGAGCCCACCGGTTCGCCCGACTCCACATAGGCGTCGACGATATGGCGGAAGATTTCGCGCGAGCGCTGGTTCAGCTCGCCGATGGATTCTCCCGCGATCGGTTTCAATGTGCCCAGCTTTACCATTGCGCGCGGTATTTGGGCGTCCACCGGGGTGGTGTCAACGTGGCAATGGCCGCTTTCCGGCCCTGGACTGGCGTTCGCGGGCAGCGGGAGGCGCGCCGGATCTAGGCATCGGGCTTGCCCCTGTCGGCGGAAGAAAAGGGGTCGTCGGGGGATGTGGAGCCGAAGGGGTCGTCCATGGCCTCCGCACCTTCATCCAGGCGCGGCGGCACCAGCGGCCCCTCCCCGTCGTCTTCCCAGGGCGTGTCCACCGTCCGCGGCTGCGGGTTCCACGGGCCGTCCTTTTCGAACTCGAACTCGTCGGGGTATGGCTGAGACGAGACCGCGTCACTGGCCACGGGGCGGTCCAGCGGCTGGGGCCGCCCATCGGCACCGATCCGCACGCCGATGGCGATGGCATAGACGGCGGTCTTCACCGGCGGCTGATCCGCCACCTCGCTGCCGTACCAGCACGCCTCCGACAGCATGATGGAGCGGCCGGCGGTGTGGAAACAGATCGTGCTCACCGGAAACGCCGCGAGCTTCGGGTACCTCGGGTCGTCCAACGGGGGCAGGACGGGCATGTCACCGGGAACGATGTCGGCGTACAGGGGATTGTCCTGCAGCGGCGGCGTCAGCGACCCGGTGATGGGCTCAAGGATGGCGGCGATTTCATCCTGCCCCACCGCGCGGCCGGTGAGGCGGAGTTCCAGCAGGCAGGCCCCGTCGCCCAGCGCCCGATAGTCCACCAGGTCCACCGCACCGGCCCCGTCCGCCGCGTATGCCGTCTGCCCGTCGGCGTGGTTCGGCTTCAGGTGCAGCGAGATCCCCATGGCCTGCTCGACGGCCTGGACATCGGCGAGGTCGACGGTGAGCGCTGCATCGACAAATCGACGAAGCAGGGCGAAGTCATCGGTCTCGTCCATCGCCACCTCCGGCTTTCGCGGGGTTGGAAGCTGAGCCTCGCGCACCACGCGTAGCGGTCGAAGGTGTCCTCAGCGTGTCCATCGGCCACGTGCCGCGGCGGCAGAGGTGGTATTCCCCGGCAAGTGCGGGCAAACGGCCGGACGCAGTTTTCGCCGGCGGCGAAGTTGGTCTAGGTTGCCCCGACGCAGCGAAATGGAGGGGTCCAGCATGCGCAGCATGGTACCGGCGGCAGTCGCCGTCGCGGTCTTGGCCGGCAGTTCGGCAGTGGCGTTCGGCCAATCCGGAGCCGTACCGCAAGACCTGCGGGGCGTGTGGGCCACCGGCGCCTGCGAGGCCCCGGACGAGGTGCTGATCTATTCCACCGGCGGCGCCATCTACCTGTCGATCGCCGAGGACTTCGTGATCGCCTCGACCTTCGTGAAGGTCGATTCCTTCCCGGACGGCTGGTACGGCTTCCAGGAGTTCGCAGACACGCCGGACGGCACCTACGACTTCTTCGCCCGGGTGGAAGGCGACACGCTGCACGAGGGCTGGCCGGTCGACCGCTCGCTGGCGACCCCGGACGAGCTGACGCCCGACGACGACCGCTATGTGTACGGCCGCTGCGAGGCCCTGCCCCCCACCTATGCGCTGGCCTTCGGCGAAGGCATGGCGTTCACCGCCGCGATCGGCGAGCTGGCCCCCACCTGCACCGCGGCGACGATGGAATTCTGCGCCCGCGGCTTCTTCGAACTGGCCGATGTGAGCGGTAATGGCGAGCTGTCCGCCGCGGAATTCGGGCGGTTGCTGCGCATGTACGCCCAGCATGCCGCCCTGGTGGAGGGCATGTCGGTGACGGACCTGCTGTCGCGCCAGGGGGCGGCAACCATCGTCGGCGCGGTCTCCGGCCAGGCCCTGGTGCTGGCGTTCGACTACGATGCGTCGGGCCAGGTGTCGCTGGACGAGCTGCTGGCCGGCCGCGATCCCGCCCTGCTGGGTGCGGAGATGCTGGCGACGCTGGACTGGCGCCAGGAGCAGATCGACTTCCTGGAATCCTCCTACGCGCTCGGCGGCTTGCTGCAGGGCATCGAAGACCTGTTCGGCCAGACACCGTAAGGCGCGGCCCCAAGACCCGGAGCGAACCACCATGAGCGATGTGCTGCCGCCCGCCCGCCCCTCGGGCCGGGCCGCCGACCAGTTGCGCGACGTGCGCCTGGAAACCCATGTCAGCAAATATGCCGAGGGCTCGTGCCTGGCCAAGTTCGGCGACACCCACGTGCTGTGCACCGCCAGCGTGGAAGACCGGGTGCCGGGCTGGCTGAAGGGCGGCGGCCGCGGCTGGGTGACCGCCGAATACGGCATGCTGCCCCGGGCGA
>JAGQRL010000175.1:4401-6239 GCA_020425485.1 Rhodospirillaceae bacterium | reverse complement strand
AAACCACACCTCAATTGGGGCTGTCATTGACCTGCGTCACAGATGGTGCAGGTCACCGGGTCTAGCCTCGTCATGGTACCGTCACACGCGGTGACGGGACCCCGCGCGCACCGGTCCAAGGGTGCCCGCCAAAACCCCAGGCCCAAGCCAATAAGGAGGGTGCAGCTATGCTTGATGATCCCCATGACCTCGCCAGCGAGCTTCCGGAATACCAGGACACCATTCGGAAGCTCGCACAGGATGACGCGGTCTTCCGGGACCTCTTGTCCTCCTACAACTCCCTTGATGTGGCGATCCAAGATATCGAACTGTCCGGCACCCCTGTGGCCGACCCGACTGCGGAGGACCTGAAGAAGCAACGCCTTTGGCTGAAGGACCGATTGTTCAACCGGCTTGCGGCGGCTGCCGCCTAGCCCGCGCCGCCGGCCCCTAGGGCTGCGGCGGACACGATAGACGGACGATCGGGACCGGCTGCGGTAACGCCAAGACCACCCGGAACCTGCCTAGAAATGGTGCAGTTCCAGCAAAAGGCAGCCGGTCCTGGATGAGAACGGCCCGTGGGGCGTTCCCGGCGGCCGGCAGGCGTAGGTGTGTTGCCCATAGCTGGTTTCCGCCCGCGTCTCGGGGTCGATCACCACCAGATCCCCCGACACCACATAGACCTCTTCCCAGAACTCATGGACCACCCGGCGGTCGAGCAGCACGCCGGGCTTGAACTCCACCAGCCGCGTGCGGCTGCCGCGCCCGGCCGCTTCGTCGAAATCGTCGGCCAGCGTCTGGTAGGCGATGCCGTTGGGGTAGCCGGGCACCGGCGTCCACTCGCCGGCGAAGTCGATGGTGAAGAATTCCCGGTGCAGCTTGGGCGGCTTGGGGGCGGTGTCGGGCATGGGCGGGTCCTCAGTTCGGGCAGGGATTTCCTGGGGGCAGCGGCGCACGCCGTCAGCTCACCGCCGGCAGGGTTTCAACGGTGTAGCTGTGGGTGAGGCTGCTGCCGTCGGCCGGGTCGCGCAGCTCCATCTTGAAGGCCGCCGCCGGGCGCACCCCGCCGATGGCCCCCAGCGTGCCGCAGAACATCAGGCTGCCGGCCAGCAGGCGCCCCGGCAGGTCGGGCGCGCGATGGGGCGAGCCGGCAATCAGCTCGGTGAGCGGGCGGATCGCCGCCACCGTGCCTTCCTGGTAGAGCGTCCAGTCGGCCCCCGGCGCCTCGCGGATCCACGCGCGCAGCTCCAGCTCGTCCAGCCGTTCGGCCACCCGGTCGAAGCGCCAGAAGGCCGCGGCCACCGGCTTGGCGCAGATCTGCTTGGCGGCGGCGACGGAGTGGGTTTCCAACGCCCGGTCGGTGTGATCGGAGCCGAGGCCAAGCAGCAGCTCGGTTCCGGTATCGAACAGCACCGGCTCCACCTCGCCGCTGGATTCGATCCCCAGCGCCTCGATGCGGTCGGCCTGGGTGACCATGGACGCGGCGACCCGGTAGTAGACCGGCACCGAGCTGGGCGGCGGCACGCCGATGGCCGCCAGCTCGTCGATATGGTGGCGCACCTTGGCGGGGTCGCGCCCGGTCCAGCCGGCCACCACGCAGCGCGCAAGCCTGTGGGTTTCCGGTGCCCCGCCATCGGCGATCACGGTGAGCTGTGGGTCGTACATGTCAGGCTGCTACTCCAGGTTCGGCAGGAACAGGGCGACATCCGGCACCGCCACCAGCAGGGCCACCATGGCGGCCATCACCAGCACATAGGGCACCGCGCCGATCATCACCTCCCCCAGCCGGCCGGACCGCCGCGCGCCCTGGACGACATAGAGGTTGAGGCCCACCGGCGGGGTGATCAGCGCCATCTCGA
>JAGQRL010000175.1:0-4340 GCA_020425485.1 Rhodospirillaceae bacterium | reverse complement strand
ATGGTGATGACCATCAGCGACAGGGTCTCGATGAAGAAGCCCAGCACCACATACATGGCGATGATCACCAGCAGGGTCGGCAGCGCTTCCAGCCCCAGGTCGCCCAGGAAGTTGGACAGCGCGCGGCTCAGCCCGGCGGTGCCCAGCACGTAGTTGAGCGCCGAGGCGGCGAAGATCACGAACAGGATCATCGCGGTGATGCGGATGGTGCCCAAGAGCGCGCCCACCATCATGCTCACCGTCACCGCCCGGTTGGCCGCGGCGATCAGCAGGGCCACGGCCACGCCCAGGCTGGCGGCTTCCGTCGGCGTCGCCCAGCCGGCGTAGATGGAGCCGATGATCATGGCGAACAGGAAGGCGATGGGCAGCAGGTCGGCCAGGCTGGCGATCCGCTCCTCCCAGCTTGCCCCGCGCGAGGGGCCGCCGAGCCCCGGCTTCACCGCGCAGATCGCCGCCGTCACCGCCATGAAGCCGGCGGCCATCACCAGCCCCGGCACCAGGCCGGCGAGGAACAGGCTGGGGATCGAGGTTTGGGTGAGGAAGCCGTAGATGATCAGGTTGATCGACGGTGGGATGAGGATGCCCAGCGTGCCGCCCGCCGCGATGGCGCCGGAAAACAGGCGCGGGTCGTAGTGCAGGCGCTGGGCCTGCGGCATGGCGACGGTGGCCACCGTCGCTGCGGTCGCCACCGAAGATCCGCTGGTGGCGGAAAACAGCGTGGCGGTGCCGATGTTGGCGTGGATCAGCCCGCCCGGCAGCCAGGAAAACCAGGCGTCCAGCGCCTTATAGGTTTTTTCCGCGATGCCGGCGCGCACCAGGATCTCGCCCAGCAGCACGAACATGGGGATGGCGACCAGCAGGAAGCTGTCGGACGCCGTCCACAGCACGTTGCCCAGGCCGCGCATCAGCGGCAGCGGGGTGAAGAAGGTGTCGATGCCGAAGGCCAGCAGGAACAGCACCGTCGCCACCGGCAGTGACAGGAACAGCAGCACGAACAGGGCGGCGGTGGTGGTGCCGATCATGGTTCGGCCACCTGGGGTTCGGTTGCCGGGGGTTCGGTTGCCGGGGCTTCCCCCTCACCGTCGCCGGTGCGGATGCCGGCAAAGCCGTCCACCTGGGTGAACTGCCCGCGCGCCAGCGCCACTGCCGCGCAGCCCGTCAGCACGCAGGCCACCAGGGCGAACCAGGCCCAGCCGGCCACCCACAGCGATTGCGGGATCCACAGCGGCGTTTCCATCGGCGTGTTGGCATGCGAGCCCTGGGCCAGCGAGCGTTCCAGCACCGGCCAGGCGAGAATGGCGATGGCCACGGCCACCGCCGCGGTGGTGGCGAGCGCCAACGTGTCCAGCGCCGCGCGCGGCGCGCCGGCGAGGCGGGCGGACATCAGGTCGATGCGCACATGGGCCTGTTCGGCCAGCGCATAGGCGAACGACCAAGTGGCGACCAGCGCCAGCATGTAGCCCGACAGCTCGTGCACGCCCGAAAGCGAGGTGCCGGCGAGTTTGCGCAGGCCGATCTCCAGCACCACCATGGCCACGGTGACCAGCAGCATCACGCCGCCCACCAGGGCCACGGCGCGGGTGGCACGGCGCACGATGCCGACGATCCGGGCAACCCCCGCGATCTCCGCCATCGCCACCGTGCCTCGCCTGCCGGCCGCCGGGGTTATTCGACCGGGACGGTGACGCCGACCACGGCCCCGACGCTTTCGTTCCACCGGGCCGCCCAATCCGCCCCGGCGCGTTCCGCCCAATCGGGCAGCACGGTTTCCTCAAGCGCCGCCCGCGCCAGCTCGCGGTCGGCATCGCTGGCTTCCACCAGGATCATGCTGGCCGGCTCGCCGGACGTGCATTCGCCGCTGCCGGTCAGGCAGTTGAGGTCGTTCTGCAAGGACGAGGTGGCCTCGTCCCAGGCCGGCGCCTCGAACTCGGTGGCGATGATGTCGGTGAGGAAGGCCTGGGTGGCTTCCGGCAGGGCGTTCCAGGCGTCCATGTTCATGGCGGTCACCACCGCGTCCCAGCCGCCCAGCGGCAGCGGCATCACGTGGGTGGCGCTTTCGTACCAGCCGGCGCTGTAGCCGGAGCCGGAGCCGGTGATGGCGCAATCGATGACGCCGCGCTCCAGGGCCGCCGGCACCTCGGAGAAGGCCAGCGTGATGCCTTCCGCCCCGAGCGCTTCCAGCAACTGGGCGGTCATGCGGCCCGACGCGCGCACCCGCAGGTCCTGCAGGTCGCCGAGGCCGCCGGAGATGTCGGCGTTGCAGAACACGATCTGCGGCGGATAGGGCGCGATGGCCAGCAGGTGGGAATTGAAGCGGTCGGCCATGATGTCGGCGACCATGGGCCGGGCGGCATCCACCATGGCGCGCGCCCCGTCGGCATCGGTGGCCACCAGCGGCACGTCCAGGCCCTCAAGCTCCGGGGCGTCGGCCACCGTGTAGTCGGCCACCGTGGCGCCGATGTCGAACACGCCGTCGGACAGCAGGCGGAACACGTCGCCGCCGCCCACGCCCATCTGGTCGAAGGTCGTCAGTTCCACGGTGATGGCACCGCCGGACGCCTCCGGCACGGTCTCCGTCCAGAACGGCAGTTCATAGAGGCGGTGCAGCGGCAGGCCGGACCAGGTGCCGACCACGGTCAGCGAAACCGGCTCCAGATCCTGGGCAGCGGCCGGCAGGGCGGCGGTGCCGGCCAGCGCGGTGGCGGCAAGAAGGCATGCGAGATGGCGAGTCATGGATCCTGTTCTCCCTGCGAGATGCATGTGCGGTCGAAGGCGAAGCCCGGCGGGCGGGGCAAGCCGCAGGCCGGGCATCAGAGGTCGGCGTCCGGGGTGCTGGGCCGGTCGGTCACCAGCATGTGCCCCGGATCGTGGGTGATGGCGAGCGGCGGAGCGGCGGCTTCCAGGGCCGCCTGGGGCGTCACCCCGCAGGCCCAGAACACCGGAACGTCCCCGGCATTGAGGATCGGCGGGTCGCCGTAGTCCGGGTTCTCCAGGTTGGCGATGCCGATGGCAGCCGGGTTGCCCAGGTGCACCGGCGCGCCGTGGGCCTTGGGAAAGCGCGCGGAGATGACAATGGCGCGGATGGCATCGGCCGGTGCAAAGGGCCGCATGGAGACCACCAGCGGGCCGGAGAAGGGCCCGCGCGCCGCGGTACGGATGCCGGTGCGGTACATGGGCACGTTGCGGCCGACCGCCCGGTGGCGCACCTCCACCCCCGCTTCGGCCACCGCCTCCTCAAAGGAGAACGAGCAGCCGAGCACGAAGGCCACCATGTCGTCGGTCCACAGGGTGCGGATGTCTTTCACCCGGTCGGCCAGCTTGCCGTGGCGCCACACCCGGTAGCCCGGCAGGTCGGTGCGCAGGTCGATGTCCTGGCCGAGGTCCGGGCAGGTGGGATCGCCGGGGCCGCCCACATGCAGCAGCGGGCACGGCTTGGGATTGGCCACGCAGAACTGCAGGAAGGCATCGGCCACCTCGCGCGGCAGGATCACCAGGTTGCCCTGGTGCATGCCCGGCGCGTGGCCACTGGTCGGCCGGTCGAAGGTGCCGGCGCGGGCGCGGGCGCGCAGTTCGCGGGCGCTCAAGGGCCTGGCGTCGGCGGGGGCAACCGTGTCCATGGCCCCAAGTAAAGCGCGACGGCCCGCGTTTCGCCAGTCCCTGAGAAGGTGTATTGGCGGTGGGGTTTACCGCCTGTTGCGTTTCACCCCAGCGGCCACGCCCTCAGCCGAAGCCCGGCAGGTCCCTACTCCCCGCCGCACATTTCCGGGCGGAGGCGGTAGAGGCGGTAGGTTTCGTTTTCGGCATCGGCGTCGAGGCGCATGAAGGCGTCGGGGTCGTCCTCGCTCTCCATGGGCTCGCCGCAGCTCGACAGGGCGAAGCTGTGGTTGAGCAGCAGCAGGCTGTCGCCGCCGGCTTCCGGCGCCAGGTCGAAGCCGCCGCCGTCGCACCATACATAGCAGGTGGCGTTGGCCGAGCCGGGCTCCTGGTGGCAGCCGCCGTCGGTGAGCCACTGGGTGTAGGGATCGTCGACGGTGACGGCGCGCACCTGGAAATTCACCTGGTCGAATTCGGCCGGATAGTCGAGCACGAGGATCATCTGCTGGATGTGCTGGCCGGGATGGGCCTGCAGGTGGGTCTGGGTATAGGCGCGGCCCCAGCAGGTGCGCTCGCCTCTCTCGGGCAGTGTCTGGGCCGCCGCCGGGCCGCTGACCAGACCGCTCGCCGCCATCGCCAGCCCCATCAGGGCCAAAACCATCCTGTGCATCTCGTCGCCTCCCCCTTCTTCGTGCTCCGCGGAGTCGGTCCCGGCCCGCTTCCCCGCCCGGCCACCCAATAGTTTA
>JAGQRL010000174.1 GCA_020425485.1 Rhodospirillaceae bacterium | reverse complement strand
CGGCCACGGCTCGATGCTGCTCTACAGCCTGCTCTACCTCACCGGCTACCCGGATATGACGCTGGAGCAGGTGATGAACTTCCGCCAGCTCGGCTCCATCACCGCCGGCCACCCGGAATACGGCCACGCCGCGGGGGTGGAAACCACCACCGGGCCGCTCGGCCAGGGCATCGCCACGGCCGTCGGCATGGCGCTGGCCGAACGCATGCTGGCGGCCCGCTTCGGCCCCGACCTGGTGGACCACCACACCTATGTGCTGCTGGGCGACGGCTGCCTGATGGAAGGCATCAGCCAGGAGGCGCTCAGCCTCGCCGGCCACCTGAAGCTGGGCAAGCTGATCTGCCTCTACGACGACAACCACATCTCCATCGACGGCGCCACCAGCCTGACCTCGTCCGACGACGCCATGATGCGCGCCCAGGCATCCGGCTGGCATGCGCTGGCCGTGGACGGCCACGACCCGGAAGCGGTGGCCGATGCCATCACCGCCGCCCAGGCCAATCCGCGGCCCAGCCTGATCTGCTGCCGCACCACCATCGGCTTCGGCGCGCCCCACAAGGCCGGCACCGCCGGCGTGCACGGCGCCCCCCTGGGGGCGGACGAGATCGCCGCCACCCGCGAAGCGCTCGGCTGGCCCTATCCGCCCTTCGAAGTGCCGGAGCCCATTCTGGCGACCTGGCGCGGCTTCGGGGAACGCGGCCGTGCGGTGCGCGAAGCCTGGGATGCGCGCCTGGCCGCCACTGCGGAGGCTACCCGGGCCGCCTGGAGCGCCTGCCACGCCCGCCCCTCCGCGGCCGATCTGGCGCCGACGCTGGAGGCCTTCTGCACCAAGGCGATTGCCGATGCGCCCAAATGGGCCACCCGCAAGGCCAGCCAGGAAGCCATCGGCGCCTTCGCCGCGGCGGTGCCCCAACTCGTCGGCGGCTCGGCCGACCTCACCGGCTCCAACCTCACCAGGTTCCCCGAGGCCCAGGTGATCAACGCCGGCGATTTTGCCGGGCGCTACCTGCATTTCGGCGTGCGCGAACACGGCATGGCCGCGGCTCTGAACGGCCTCACCCTGCATGGCGGCTTCATCGGCTACGGCGGCACCTTCCTGTGCTTCACCGATTACGCGCGGCCGGCCATCCGCCTGTCCGCCCTGATGGGCCTCGGCGTCGTCTATGTGATGACCCACGATTCCATCGGCCAGGGCGAGGATGGGCCGACCCACCAGCCCATCGAACATCTGGCCAGCCTGCGCGCCATGCCCAACCTGCTACTGATGCGCCCGGCCGACGCGGTGGAAACCGCGGAATGCTGGGCCGTGGCGCTGGCCGATGGCGGCCGGCCGGCGGTGCTGGTGCTGAGCCGCCAGAACCTGCCCACGCTGCGCTCGGGCCCCTACGGCGAAAACCTGTCGGCCCGCGGTGCCTATGTGCTGGCCGAAGCCGAGGGCGAGCGCGCCGTGACCATCCTTGCCACCGGTTCCGAAGTGGAGATCGCCTTGGCTGCCAAGGCCAAGCTGGCGGAACGCGGCGTCGCCGCCGCCGTCGTCTCCATGCCGTGCTGGGAGCTTCTGGAAGAACAGGACGAAGCCTACCGGGCCGCCGTGCTGGGCACCGCCCCGCGCGTCGCCGTGGAGGCCGCCAGCCCGTTCGGCTGGACGCGCTATGTGGCCCGCGAAGCCGATGTGGTCGGGATGCCCGGCTTCGGCGCCTCGGCCCCGGGTCCGGATCTTTATCAACACTTCGGCATCACCGCGGATGCGGTGGCCGATCGTGCCCAGGCGGTGATCGCGCGCGGCTAACCCGGGCCGCGCCCGCATCCACCGCCGCCAGAGGGAGTGTAAGACATGCCGCTCGTTAGCTTGCGTCAGTTGCTCGACCACGCAGCCGAGTATGGCTATGGGGTTCCCGCGTTCAACGTGAACAACATGGAGATCGTCCAGGGCATCATGCGCGCCGCCAAGCGTGCCGAGGCACCGGTGATCCTCCAGGCGAGCCGCGGGGCCCGTTCCTATGCCGGCGACATCATGCTGCGCCACATCATCGCCGGGGCGGTGGAAAGCTACCCCGAGGTGCCGATCTGCATGCACCAGGACCACGGCAACGAACCCGCCACCTGCCTGTCGGCCATCGCCAACGGCTTCACCTCGGTGATGATGGACGGGTCGCTGAAGGCCGACGGCAAGTCGCCGGCCGACTACGACTACAACGTCGCCGTGACGGCGGAAGTGGTGCACATGGCCCACATGGTCGGCGTTTCGGTGGAAGGCGAGCTGGGCTGCCTCGGCTCGCTGGAAACCGGCCAGGGCGACAAGGAAGATGGCCACGGGTTCGAGGGCACGCTGGGCCATGACCAGCTTCTCACCGACCCCGACCAGGCCATGGACTTCGTGCTGAAGACCGAGGTGGACGCCCTGGCGGTGGCCATCGGCACCAGCCACGGCGCCTACAAGTTCACCCGCAAGCCGGATGGCGCCATCCTCGCCATGGAGGTGATCGCCGCCATCAATGAGCGGATGCCCGGCCTGCACATGGTGATGCACGGCTCCAGTTCCGTACCGCAGGACCTGCTGGAAATCATCAACGCCCATGGCGGCAGCATCCCCCCCACCTGGGGCGTGCCGGTGGAAGAGATCCAGCAGGGCATCAAGTACGGTGTCCGCAAGGTCAACATCGACACCGACCTGCGGCTGGCCATGACCGGCCAGATCCGCAAGGTGCTGAGCGAGAAGCTGGCGGAGTTCGACCCGCGCAGCTACCTGAAGCCGTCCATCGCGGCGATCGAGGAGGTCTGCTACAGCCGGCTGGAAGCCTTCGGCACCGCCGGCCAGGCCGCCAAGATCAAGCCGGTGCCGCTGGAGGACATGGCCAAGCGCTATGCCTCCCGCGCTCTGGCACCGCGCACCGCCGCCCGCGACGCCGCCCAATAGCCGACCCGCGGCCGCCCGTCCCCATCAGCGGGGCGGGCGGCCGTCCCGCCGGACCTGTTACCCGTTCCGAAGGCAGACGCCATGCGCATGGTGATCGCCCAGGGCGGCGGACCCACCGCCGTCATCAATGAGAGTCTGGCCGCAGCGGTGCGCCGCGCCCGCGCGCTGGGGGCGGAAGCGGTGCTGGGGGCGCAGAACGGCGTGCGCGGGCTGGCCGAAGACCGCCTGGTCGATCTGCTGGCGCTGGACGACGCAGCACTGGATGCCGTGGCCGCCACTGCCTGCTCCGCCCTCGGCTCCACCCGCGACAAGCCGGACGCCCCCTATCTGGAGCGCGTTTCCGCCACGCTGGACCGGCGGGGGCTGGATGCCGTGCTCTATATCGGCGGCAACGACACCGCCCGCACGCTCGCCATTCTCGCCGCCAATGCCGCGGCGGAGGGGCGTACGCTGGCGTGCGTACACGTACCCAAGACCATCGACAACGACCTGGTGGACAGCGATCTCTCGCCCGGCTGGCCGTCCGCCGCCCGCTTCGTCGCCAATGCCTTTGCCGGGCTCGACATGGATATGTGGGCGATGCCCGGCATCTATGTCGGCATCGTCATGGGCCGCCATGCCGGCTGGCTGACGGCTGCGGCCACCCTGTGGCGCCGCCGGCCGGAAGATGGCCCCCACCTCGTCTATGTGCCCGAACGGCCGTTCGAGGCGGACCGCTTTGCCGACGACGTGCGGGCGGTGGCCGCCCGCCTCGGCCGCTGCGTCGTCGCCGTGTCGGAAGGCATCGCCGGGGCGGACGGCAAGCCGGCGGTCCAAGCCCTGGTGGAGCAGGCGGGCGGCGAGCTGGAGCGCGACGCCCACGGCAATGTCCAGCTCACCACCAGCGCGCTCGGCGAAGCGCTGCGCAGCCACCTGCTGGCCTGCGGCGTCACCGGCCGGGTGCGCGCCGACACGCTGGGCTTCGTCCAGCGCGCCTATCCCGAGTGCCGCAGCCCGGTGGATGTGGAAGCCGCACGGCGTGTCGGCACCGTAGCGGCGGAAGCGGCGGCAGCCGGCCGCACCGGGGCGGTGACCATCCGCGCCGACGGGGCAGCACTGTCCACCGGCCTGGTGGCGCTCGACCGGGTGGCCGGCAAGAAGCGGGTGATGCCGGCGGACTTCCTGGCGGCCGACCGCGCCGATGTGGCGCCGGCCTTCCTCACCTACGCCCTGCCGCTGCTGGGGCCGCCGCCGGTGCTGGCGCATCTGGACATGGCCGAGGACGGCACGGTGCGGGTTGGCTAGGTGATCCGGCTCCAGCCCGCTCCCCCACCCGGCCGCCCATTCCAGTGTGGATCATCGGGCGGCCGGGTGGGGGGAGCGGGCAGGGGCAGCTTGACGGAAAAAGGCATCTGGGCCGGGCATTTCGCGATAAAATGGCGGCATGCGCCACTTCCCGCCCCGCCGCATCGTCTGCCTCACCGAGGAAACGGTGGAAACGCTCTACCTGCTGGGCGAGCAGGACCGCATCGTCGGCGTCAGCGGCTATGCCGTGCGGCCGCCCGAGGTGCGCCGGGAAAAGCCGCGGATCTCCGCCTTTACCTCCGCCGACATCCCCAAGGTGCTCGCCCTCGATCCCGAACTGGTGCTGGCCTTTTCCGACATGCAGGCGGACATCGTCGCCGGGCTGATGCGTGCCGGGCTGGAGGTGTACGCCTTCAACCAGCGCGACATCGCCGGCATCCTGGCGATGATCCGCACGCTGGGGGCGCTGGTGGGCGTGGTGGAGCGGGCCGATGCGCTCGCCACCTCGCTCTATCACCGGCTCGACGGCGTCCGCGCCAAATGGGCGGGCGGGCCGCGGCCGCGGGTGTTCTTCGAGGAATGGGACGACCCGCTGATCTGCGGCATCGGCTGGGTGTCGGAGCTGATCGAGGTGGCCGGCGGCATCGATGTCTGCGCCGACCGGCGCGAGGCCGCCGGGGCGCGTGAGCGCATCGTGCCGGCCGAGGAGGTGGTGGCGGCGGCACCGGACGTGATCCTGGCGTCCTGGTGCGGCAAGAAGGTGCGGGCGGAAAAGATCGCCGCCCGGCCGGGCTGGCAGGCGATCCCCGCGGTGGCCAACGGGCGGATCGTGGAGATCAAATCGCCGCTGATCCTGCAGCCCGGCCCGGCCGCCCTGACCGATGGGCTGGATGCCGTGGTCGCCGCGCTGCATCCTTGAGGTTGGCGGCGCCGGCCCACTACCCCGCCCGACACCCGCTTTCCTTGCGTCGCAGCAGACGAGCGGCTATGCCGCTGGCACCGGTTGCGGCCCAACCCATCCCCCAGCACCGGGGACGCGGGTGCCGCAGTCACCCCAGGGGTAGCACCGCATGGCCGAACTCGACCCCCTGCACGCCATCGACCAGCCGGCGGTTGCCGCCGTGGCTGGTGCTGCCGCCGCGGGTGCTGCCGCAGCACCGGCGCGGGGGATCGACGTGTCGGTGGTGGTGCCGGTGCTGAACGAGGAAGGCAGCGTTGGGGAACTGGCCCGGCGGGTCGCCGAGGTGCTGGGGGAAACCCCGTCCGCCTGGGAGCTGATCTTCGTGGACGACGGCAGCACCGACGCCACGCCGCAGGTCCTGGCGGACCTCGCCGCCGGACAGCCGGCCGTCCGCGTGCTCACGCTCCAGCGCAATTTCGGCAAGGCGGCCGCCCTGACCGCCGGCTTCGATGCCGCGCGCGGCCGCTTCGTCATCACCATGGACGCCGACCTGCAGGACGATCCGGCGGAAATTCCGCGCTTCGTCGCCATGCTGGAGGCCGGCACCGATGTGGTGAGCGGCTGGAAGAAGGTGCGCAACGACCCGCTGGACAAGACCCTGCCGTCGAAGCTGTTCAACTGGGTCACCCGCCGCGTTTCCGGCGTGCAGCTCAACGATTTCAACTGCGGCTTCAAGGGCTACCGCGCCCGCACGCTGCAACACCTCAACCTCTATGGCGAGCTGCACCGCTTCATCCCGGTGATCCTGCACTGGCAGGGTTTTCGCGTGGGCGAGCTGGCCGTACAGCACCATCCCCGCAAGCACGGCCGCTCCAAATACGGCTTCTCGCGCCTGTTCAAAGGGTTCTTCGACCTGATGACGGTGGTGCTGCTGACGCGCTACCGCGCCCGGCCGCTGCACATCTTCGGCTATCTGGGCACCGCGGCGGGAGCACTGGGCGGGCTGGTCCTGGCCTATCTGGCGGTGCTGTGGCTGCTGGGCTACGGCCCCATCGGCACCCGCCCGCTGCTCACCTTCGGGCTGCTGCTGGTGGTGGTGGGGGTGCAGTTCTTCTGCACCGGGCTGGTGGCCGAGCTGATCCGCGAAACCACCGCACGCCGCCAGCCGCCCTATGTGCTGCGCCCGCCGGAGGATGCGGGCGAGGCGCCCGGCCGCGATCCGCCGCCGCCGGACACGCCCTGACCGCGCCTTCCGCCACCTCCCCAAGATCGCAACCCAGGTAGAGACCGGTGACCCAAGCCCCCCGCATCTACAATCTGTTCCCGCTCCTCGCCGGCCCGGTGGAGACGTGGTCGGCCCATCTGCCGCGCATCGCCGATCTGGGGTTCGACTGGATCTATCTGAACCCGTTCCACCTGCCGGGCTTCTCCGGCTCGCTCTACGCCATCAAGGATTTCGGGCGCCTGCACCCGATCCTGCAGGGCGACTCGCCCAAGCCGGCGGCCGATCTGATGGCCGGCTTCACCTGGGCGGCCCGCGAGCACGGGCTGAGGGTGATGGCCGATCTGGTGATCAACCACACCGCCAAGGATGCGCTGCTGACGGAAACCGCCCCCCACTGGTACCGGCGCGATGAGGAGGGCGAGCTGTACTCGCCCCGCGCCGTCGATCCCGACGACCCGGAAAACGTGACCATCTGGGGCGACCTGGCGGAGATCGACTACCACCGCGAGGAGCTGCGCACCGAGCAGATCGCCTATTGGAGCGCTCTGGTGCAGGGCTATCTGGACCAGGGGATCGCCGGCTTCCGCTGCGATGCCGCCTATCAGGTGCCGGCCCAGGTGTGGCGCCCGCTGATCGAGGTGGCGCGGGCGGCCGCACCGGGCTCCGTGTTCGCCGCGGAAACGCTGGGCTGCACCGTGGAGCAGGTGGAGGACCTGGCGGATGCCGGCTTCGACTACCTGTTCAACAGCTCCAAATGGTGGAACTTCAAGGCCCCCTGGCTGCTGGAGCAGTACGAGGATTTCCGCCACATCGCCCCCTCCATCGCCTTCCCCGAAAGCCACGACACGCCGCGCCTGGTGGCGGAGCTGGGCGAGGGCGCTGACCTGGTGGAGGTGGAGCGCACCTACCGGCTGCGCTACCTGTTCGCCGCCATGTTCTCCAGCGGCGTGATGATGCCCATCGGCTACGAATTCGGCGCCGGCGAGCCGCTGCACGTGGTGGACAGCCGGCCCCAGCAATGGGCGGCACTGGAGCGGCGGCCGCGCTTCGACCTGTCGGGCTTCCTGAAGGCGGTCAACGCAGTGAAAGCGCGGGTGCCGGCGCTCAACGTGGAAGGCCCGCAGACGGTGGTGAGTGCGGAGGACGCCGCGGTGGTGGCGCTGCTGCGCGAGGGCGCCAACGGCGCTGCGGGGGCGGTGCTGTCCCTCGTCAACCCGGGTACCGACGGGCCGGAATCGGTGGACCTGACGGCGCTGGATGTGCCGGAAGGCGCGCTGAACGGCCTGGCGGAAGTGACGCCCGGCGCCACCGGCGGGGCGCTGGACCCGGCCGCCACCCTGACGGTGGGCAGTTTGCAGATGCGGGTGTTCGCCCGGTAGGGCGTTTGCGCCTTCGGCGTAGTCGGTTCCAGCCGTCAGGCCGGGAAGCCAGCTCTACGTCAGCATGCGGTAGGCGGTGATCGCCAGAAACACGGCAAAGCAGCGCTTCAGCCAGGTGCGGTTCAGCGTGTGCGCCAGGTGGGCGCCCATGGGCGCGAAGATCACCGTGGCCACGCCCAGCACCGCAGCGGCCGGCAGGCTGACATAGCCGAAGCTGAAGGGCGGCCGCCCCTCCACGCCCTGGCCGTTCCACAGATAGCCGATCACGCCGGGGGCGGCGATCACCAGGCCGAACACGGCGGCCGTGCCCACCGCCCGGTGGATCGGCGTGCCGAACAGGCTGAGGGTGGGCACCGACATGGTGCCGCCGCCGATCCCCATGAGCGAGGAGATGAAGCCGATGGTGCCCGCCATGGCGTAGTTGGCGGGGCGCGAGGCGGGCAGGCTTTCGGCGACCACGATGGTCTTGGGCAGCGCCATGTTGATGGCCACCACCAGGGCGACCACGCCGAACACGCCGGCCAGTGCGGAGGCATCGAGGAAGCCGGCGATGACGCCGCCGGTGGCCGCTCCCACCGCCACGCCCGGCGCCCACACGCGCACCAGGCTCATATCCACGCTGCCGCGCCGGTGGTGGGCGCGCATGGAGGAGATGGAGGTGGGGATGATGACGGCCAGCGAGGTCGCCACCGCGCAGTGCAGCGCCACTTCCGGGGCCACATGCAACACCGGCGACAGCCAGTAGAGCACGGGCACGATGACGATGCCGCCGCCGACACCGAGCAGGCCGGCGATCAGCCCCGCCACGATGCCACCCCCGATCAGGCTGCCCCCGACCACCAGCAGCGTCCCCACATCCATGCCCATGCCCTTTCAACCGTCGCTTGTTCGGTCATAGGCGCTCGTTCCGCCACGGTCCAGCCGGTGCCGGAAGCGATTCCTCCCGAAGCCAAAACCCATTAGGCTTCGCCCGTCATGCCGATCACGCCGCGCGACCATCTGTTTGAAACCCCCTGGGCATTCGACTTCGTGCCGGCGGTGCGCCTGCTGGAAGCCGACGGTCGCGCCACCGCCCGCGATCCGCGCTTCCAGGGCCGCGCCCCGGTGGGCGGCGACGGCGACCCGGCGCGCGAAGCGGTGCACCTGCGCGGCACCTACTCCATGGCCTTCCCGACGGCCCAGGTGGACGGGCTGGGCGAACCGAAGGTGGACCCCGAGCGCAAGCCGGAAGGCCGCCCGCCCGGCCCACCGGAGATGACCGTCAACGTGCTCGGGCTCACCGGCATCATGGGGGCGATGCCGCGCCACTACACCGAGACGCTGATCGCCGACCTGCGCGGCCGCAGCTACGCGCTGCGCGACTTCCTGGACATGATCAACCACCGCATGCTGTCGCTGATGGTGCGCGGCTGGGAGAAGTACCGCCTGCCCCAGGGCTACGAACGCCACGGGGCCGGCGGTGCCGATCCGGTCAGCCAGTTCATCTACGCCATCCAGGGCTTCGGCACCGCCCATCTGCACGGCCGCCTGGCGCCGGACGCCGAAGGCCGGGCGACGGTGGCGGACGAGGCGCTGCTCTACTACTCCGGCCTGATGTCGCATGCGCCCAAATCGGCGATCGGGCTGCAGGCGCTGCTGACGGACTATTTCGAACGCGCGGTGCGGGTGGTGCAGTTCCGCGGCCATTGGATCGACCTCGACCCCAGCGAGCAAAGCCGCATGCCCAACACCGCGCTGCCCCAGGGCCGCTATTGCCGGTTGGGCGTGGATGCGGTGGCGGGGGCGCGGGTGTGGGATGTGCAGTCGGGCCTGCGCGTGGTGATCGGCCCGCTCACCTACACCCAGTTCATCCGCTTCATGCCGGGCGGCGGCGACCTGAAGCGGCTGGCGCATCTGATCCGGCTCTATCTGGGGCCGGCGGTGAGCTGCGAGGCCCAGGTGATCCTGCGCCGCGACCAGGTGCCGGACCTGGCGCTGGGCGGCGATGTGCGCCCGCAGCTCGGCTGGAACACCTGGGCGTGTTCGGAACCGCCGCGCAAGGACGTGGACGACGCGGTGTACCTGCTGGACATCCTGTAGGGTCGGCTGGCTGATCCCGCCGCGAAACCGGTTGCGGACCCCGCTGCCGACCGTCTCGACGCGCCGGGATGCGGGCAAAAAAAGCCCCGGCGGAGGGGCTTGCCGGGGCGAAGTCGATGAGGGTTAACAGGATGGCTTCACCCTAAACCCACCTGTCTCCGCCCGCTGTGCGCTTCGTCACACCTGATTGAGGGCGAGGCGTGGTGTGGTGGAGGGATGCGGCGCATCGACCGGCCCGACCGGGTGCGCCGTTTCGGCCAAACAAGCCGCCATAAGAAAAAAGCCCTGTCGCGCGCTGCGACAGGGCGGAGTCGGGACTTCAGGAGCACTCACGATCCCGAATATGGGCCGAAGCCCGGGATCATGCTGTGACCGGGGTCACTCCACGGAGCATACACCCGGTCCACTAACCATAGGTTACCCGGTGCCGTAGGCAAGCCTGGGCAGATAGGTGACGATTTCCGGGAACATGAAGATCAGAGCCACGCCCACAAGCTGCAACAGGATGTAGGGCACCACCCCAGCGTAGATATGCCGCACCGTGATCTCCGGCGGCGCCACGCCCTTCACGTAGAACAGGGCGAAGCCCACGGGCGGGGTGAGGAACGAGGTCTGCAGCACCACCGCGAACAGCACGGTGAACCAGATCAGCGCCATGTCGGTGCTCTCGAAGCCCAGATCCGGCGCCAGATGCACGACGATCGGCTGCACCAGCGTCAGCACGATCAGGATGATCTGGATCCAGTCGAGCACGAAGCCCAGCAGGAACACCACGCCGAGGATCACGATGATGGTGCCCAGCGCCCCCAGGTCGAGGCCGAGCAGCGTGCGTTCGATCAGCTCGTCGCCGCCGAGGAAGCGCAGCACCAGGGCGAAGCACACCGCACCCAGCACGATGGCGAAGATGAAGGCGGTGGTCTTGGTGGTCTCGCGCGCCACGTCCACCATGGTGCGGAAGGTGAGCCGGCGGTTGAACACCGCCAATATGGTGGCACCGGCCGCGCCCACGCCGGAGGCTTCGGTCGGCGTCGCCACCCCGAAGAAGATGGTGCCCAGCACCGCCAGGATCAGGGCGGCCGGCGGCAGCACCGCCAGGAACACGTTCACCACCAGCTTGAAGGTGATCGGCGCGCGGTCCTGCGGCGCCGGGGCGGTGTGCGGACGGATGAAGGACAGCAGCAGGATGTAGGCGATATAGAGCGCGCCCAGCAGCAGGCCGGGGAACATCGCGCCCATGAACAGGTCGCCCACCGACATGGCCAGCCGGTCGGCCATCAGCACCAGCATGATCGAGGGCGGGATGAGGATGCCCAGCGTGCCCACCGCCGCCACGGTGCCGACCGCCAGCTCCTTGCTGTAGTTGTTCTTCAGCATGACCGGCAGGCCGAGCAGGGTGAGCAGCACCACCGAGGCGCCGATGATGCCGGTGGAGGCCGCCAGCAGCACGCCGATCAGGGTGATGGTCACGGCATAGCCGCCGCGGATGCCGCCGAAGAGCTGGACGAAGTTGTCCATCAGCTTTTCCGCGATGCCCGAACGGTCGAGCATCAGGCCCATGAAGATGAACATGGGCAGCGCCACCAGCACCGAGTTGCGCATCTGGTCCCAGGTGCCGCTGACCACCAGCGAGGCGTTGCGCCAGTTCAGCTCGTCTTCCCAGTAGTCGGGGAAATGGGCGGTCACGGTGTCCAGCAGATGGGTGTCGGAGGTCACCGTGATCGCCGTGAACACCACGGCGATGCCGCCGATCAGCCAGGCGATGGGATAGCCGGTGAACAGCAGCAGCAGGAACAACGCGAACATGAAGATGGCGAGCATCTCGTTGTAGTTCACGTGGATCACGCCGGACAGCGCCGTGCTCGCCTCCACGAAGCCGAAGCTGAGGGCGTAGAAGATGCCGTCGGCCACCGCATCGAACAGGCCGGCATGCACCGCCGCCCGGCCGATGCCGAAGATGGCGTAGACGATCAGCAGCACCATGGCGATGGCGCTGGGCGACAGCCGCCAGCCTTCCTGGTCGCCGTGGTGGGTGGGGATCGGCCGCGCGCCGGCCCGGCTGAACAGGAACACCGCCCCCATGGCGGCGGCGAGATAGGCGACGTAGCCGACATAGGCGGTGAAGGCGCCCTGCCAGATCAGCACCGATTCCAGGGCGATCAGGCCGGCCAGCCCGAAGAAGGCGACGGCGGTTCCGGCCGAGCCCAGCTCCGGCGCGCCGGGCAGCCGGATCGCTTCGGGGAAGCGGAACAGGTAGGCGGTCACCCGCGTGAAGTAGGAGGCCGCAGCCAGCCCCAGCACGGCGAAGCTGACCGGCAGCACCGCCTTGATCACCCAGCGATAGGGCAGGCCGCCGGGGGCATCGGAAATCTCGCCGATGTCGTAGGCGCGCTCAACGAAGGGAATGGCGTAGACGACGATGATGCCGATGAACGGCCCGAGGAACAGGATCAGGCCGACGAACTCGATCCACGCCCGCAGCCGCGGCGGAAAATGCGCGTGGAAGATGTCGACGCGGACATGCCCGTCGAAGATGAAGCAGTAGCTGAGGCCGAACAGGAAGCCGACCGAATAGAAGTGCCACTGGATTTCTTCCAGCTCGACCCGGCCCTCGCCGAACACGTAGCGCAGCACCACGTTGACGACGATCACGCAGACAAGCACGACCCACAGCCAGGACACCCATTCGCCCAGCTTGCGGACGATGGGATCGAGCACTGTGGAAACCCGCGTGTGGGGCAGCCCACCGGAAAAATCGACGTCTGGCGCGCTGGTTGTGGCGGTCTGGTCGGTCATGGCGGACACCCTGTCCCGAAGCACGCGTGCCGTACCTGGCGATGGATCCGGGGGACGGCGTCGGCGCGGGGCGACTGGCAGAAAGGGGAGCCGGGGACCCGCCAAACGGGCCCCCGGCGATGGTCACGTCCTGGTCCGGGTCGGACTTACTGGTCCGTACCCTGCTCGGTCACGGCGGTGGGATCGCCGTAGAAGTCGCGCGGCAGGTAGGCCAGGGTCCGCCAGTAGGCATAGTCGTGGCGGAATTCTTCCTGGCTCTCGTACACGCGGGCGAAGTCCGCATCGTTGGCGGCTTCTTCGGCCAGCACTTCCTGCGACACTTCGTAGAGCTGGTGCAGGATTTCCGGGCTCAGGCGGGTGGCGGTGACGCCGCCGGCGATGAAGCCCTGGATCACCTCGCCCTGGATGGCTTCGCCGTAGGACAGGTTACGCAGCACGCCGGCCATGCAGGCGGTGTCGAGCATGGCGCGCTGCTGGTCCGACAGGCCGGTCCACACGTCGTTGTTCACTTCCAGGTGGAAGGCCGCGAAGGGCTGGTGCCAGCCGGGGAAGTAGTTGTAGCTGGCCACCCGGTCGAAGCCGAGGCGCTGGTCGACGATCGGCAGCGAGAACTCCGTGGCGTCGATCACGTTGCGCTCCAGCGCCTGGAACAGCTCGCCGCCCGGCAGCATGGTCACGTTGGCGCCCAGCGCCTGCAGCACGCGGCCGCCGAGGCCGGCGAAGCGGATGCGCAGGCCCTGGAAGTCTTCCAGGCTGTTGATCGGCTCGCGGAACCAGCCGGCGGTTTCCGGCCCGGTGATGCCGCAGAAGATCGGGTGCACGCCCTGGGCTTCGTAAATTTCCTCGCCCAGTTCCCGGCCACCGCCATAGTACCACCAGGCGCTGTATTCCCAGGGCTCCATGCCGAACGGCACGGCGGCGAACAGCGGCGCCGAGGGGATGCGGCCCTGATCGTAGCCGATCCAGTTGTAGCCGGCGTCGATCTGGCCGGTGCCGATGGCTTCGGTCAGCTCCAGGGCCGGAACCAGTTCGCCCGGCTCGGCAACGCGGAACTCGATGGTGCCGCCGCTGGCGGCATTGAGCTGGTCGGCCACCCAGACGAGGTTGTCGCCCAGGGCCGGCAGAGAGGTCGGGAACGCGCCCGGCACACGCCAGCGGATGCGCTCTTCCTGTGCCGCGGCATCGCCGGCCAGCGACGTCGCGCCGACGACGGCCACGGCTGCAACCGCCACTGCGGAGGTCAGGCTCTTACGCCAGGAAATCATGGTCATTCGGGTCTCCCTAAGTCTTGCTCGCATTGATTATGGACGACACCCGCCGCCACGCCCTTCCGGGCCCGCCGGACTCGGTCTGGAGAGTGTGCGGACGCGCCTGTCCCTGGCCGCCCGACGTTGCCGCCAGGACGAGACCGGACCAGTCGCACCGTACCGTGCTGCTCGGTCGGAAGTTACTTGGTCCTCCCTTGGGTCGACCGGTTGTCCCGGTTCTCCATTCCTGAGGTGTTAGACCATTGATGCTTTGGAGGCAAATGGCAACATGGTGTGTGCGCGGATGTTTGGACTCACGCAGCCGCTGGAATTCCAGTGGTGGTCGAGTGTTCGAAATGCAGAATCTCATCGGGATGGACCCGCGGAAAGGCGGCGTGGGCGGCCATTGCCGCTTCGGAGAAACCGGTGAGGATGAGTTTCAACTTGCCCGGATAGGTAGCGATATCGCCGATAGCGTAGATGCCCCCGAGGTTGGTCTGGCAGGTCGCGGGGTCGGCACGAATGTGTGACTTCTCCAGGTCGATGCCCCAGTCCTGCATCGGCCCGAGATCCATCGACAGCCCGAAGAAGGCCAGCAGGACATCGGCCTCCAGCCGCCGCGTCTCGCCGTCGAGCGTCGCCACGGTGACGCCGGACAGCCTGCCGTCGGCACCCTCCAGCCCGGCGAGCTGGTAGGGGATCACCATCTCGATGCGGCCTGCGGCGGCCAGCGCTTCGGCGCGCGCCACGGACTCCGGCGCGGCGCGGAACTTGGGCCGGCGGTGCACCAGGTAGACGTGGCGGGCGATGTCGGCCAGGGCCACCGCCCAGTCCACCGCACTGTCGCCGCCGCCGGCGATCACCACCTGCTTGCCCGCGAGGTCCGCCTTGCGCTGCACGGCGTAGAACACGCTGCTGCCCTCGTAGTCCGCCAGCCCGGCCAGCGGCGGCCGGTTGGGACCGAAGGCGCCGACGCCGCCGGCGATCATCACCGCCTTGGCGCGGATGACCGTGCCGGCCGATGTTTCCAGGCGCCAGATGTGGCCGTCGTCTTCACACACAAGGTCGTTCACCCGCTGGCCCAGGTGATAGGTGGGGGCGAAGGGGGCGGCCTGCTCCACCAGCCGGTCGATCAATTGGGAGGCGTCGATGGCGGGAAAGCCCGGAATGTCGTAGATCGGCTTTTCCGGATAGAGGGCCGTGCACTGGCCGCCCACCGCATCGAGGGCATCGATGACATGGCACCGCATGCGCAGCATGCCGCACTGGAACACGGCGAACAGGCCGACGGGGCCGGCCCCGATGATCGCCACATCGGTGAAATGTGCTGTCATGCGCCGTTCTCTCGCAGTCTGGCGGGGTGCGGCGCCCGGCCGGGGCGGGCACCGATCCTGCGCATGTAGCAGACGTTCTTGGCCGGCGGTAGGCGCGGCGGCGGCATGAGCGGCAGCGTCCACCTCGTGCTGGCCGACGAAGCGGCCACCTGCGCGCTCGGCGCCCGGCTGGTGCCGGCGCTGAGGCCCGGCGACGTGGTGCTGCTGGCCGGCGGGCTCGGCACCGGCAAGACCACGCTCGCCCGCGCCGGCATCCAGGCAGCCCTCGGCGGGCCGGCGGAGGTGCCCAGCCCCACCTTCACCCTGGTGCAGACCTACGACCTGCCGGCCGGCACGCTGTGGCACTTCGACCTCTACCGCCTGGGCGACCCGGCGGAGGTGCTGGAACTGGGGTTCGAGGACGCGGTGGCCGACGGCATGGTGCTGGTGGAATGGCCGGACCGGCTGGGGCCGCTGCTGCCGGCGCGCCACATTCTGCTGGATCTTAGGGCGGAGCCGGGCAGCGATGGCCGGTCCGCAGACCTCACCTTTGCCGGGACCTGGCAGACCAGCCCCCTTCAAATCCCCTGAGACCTATCAGCCGCAATGTCCGTTCCGCACTCTGCCACGAGGGGCCAGCGCACCGTGGCCCTCGCCATGATCGCCGGCGCCACGCTGATCGGCATCGCCGGCACCGATCTGGTGCTGCCGGCCATTCCCAGCCTGCCGACCGCGCTGGGCGGCACGGCGGCCCAGGCGCAGTACGTGCTGGCCGCCTTCGTCGGCGGCACAGTGCTGGGGCTGCTGCTGTTCGGCGAGCTGGGCAGCCGCTTCGACCAGCGCATCGTGCTGGCGATCTCCCTCATCGCCTACGCCGCGGTGTCCGTGGTGGCGGGGACGGCGGATGGGCTCGACGAACTGATCGTCCTGCGCGTTCTTCAGGGGGCGGCGGCCATCGGCCCGGCGGTGTACGCACCGGGCATGCTGCGGGCGCTCTACGGGGACGCCGACGCCGTGTGGGCCATCGGCCGGGTCGCCAGCATCGAGGTACTGGTTCCCGCCCTGGCGCCCATCGCCGGCCTGTGGCTGCTCAGTGAATTCGGCTGGCGCTCCGGCTTCTACGTTCTGGGCGGGCTGGCCGCCGTGCTGGGGGCGCTGGTTCTGCTGCGGCACCGGGCGCTGCCCAGGGTGATCGCGGGGGCCGGCACCACCGTGGGCTACCTCACCCTGCTCACCCATCTGCGCTTTCTCAGGCTCGCCTTCGGGCACGCCTTCACGGTGGGCAGCGTGCTGGTGTTCGTCTTCGGCGCGCCGACGGTGTTCGTGACCGGCCTGGGCGGCAGCGTGACCGACTTCATCATCATGCAGATGGTGTGCATCGGCTGCTTCATCCTCATGGTCAACCAGTCGGACCGCCTGGTGAAGCGCTTCGGTGCCAGCCGCGTCATCCTGGCCGGCGCCCTGATCGTGGCCTCCGGCGGTGTGGCCATGCCGGTCTACGCTCTGGCGGGCGGCACCAGCACCGTGGCGGTCACCCTGATCTTCCTGGTGATGAATGTGGGGCTGGGCATGTGCGGCCCGCCCGGCTTCCTCCAGTCCGTCATCGCGGCGCGTGACGATGCCCGCGGGTCGGCGCTGGTGATCCTGGCGATCGTCGGCGTGTTGACCCTCGGCACGGCGGGCATCGCCCCGTTCATCGAGGCGGGCCTGCTGCCGCTGGCAACCGGTGTCGGCAGCCTCGCCGTGGCCGCCCTGCTGCTGCGGACATCGCACAGGACAGCGGCATAGGAAGCCGTGCCCGAGGCGGCGCTACTGCGTGGCCTCGGGCAGTGCGGTGCCGGTGGCGGCGGCGAGCCAGCGGCGGGCGGCCGCTTCGGTTTCCGCCGTCCAGCGGCCATCGGTTGGCCCGGCGAAGGTGCCGGCGGCCAGCCAGTCGGCCTGGCGGCCCGCCAGCACCGCGGCATCGGCCCAGGCGGTGCGCAGGTCCGCCAGCGCCCCCTCCAGATCGCCGTCGAGCGTGCGGGCCAGCGCCCGCTGCTCGCGGGCAAAGGCGGCGGAGGGGTCCTGCGCCACCGCGCGGTCGAGGTCGGCCAGGCTGGCCTCCAGCCGGCCGGCGATCCGCCGCACCATGCCGCGCAGTGCCAGCGCTTCGGCACTGGTAGCGTCGAGGTCGAGGGCAGCGTCCAGGGCGCCTTCCGCCGCGGCGATTTCGCCCAGTCCCAGCAGGGCGCGGGCGCGGTTCACATGGGCCGACAGCCGCTCCGGCTGGGTAGCGATCACCCGGTCGAAATCCGCCAGGGCGCCAGAGAAATCGGCCGCCAGCCGGCGCGCCACCCCGCGGTCATGGTAGAGCAGCGGCGGCACCTCGGTTTCGGCGGCGGCCATGGCGGCGATCAGCGTGTCGTAGGCCGCCACCGCCTCGCCATTGCGGCCCAGGGTCACCAGGGCGGCAGCGCGGCCGCGCTGGGCATCGAGCCGGTCGGGTGTCGCCGCCAGAACCGCATCCAGATCGGCCAGCGCGCCGGCCGCATCGCCGCCTTCCAGGCGCAGCAGGCCGCGCTGCACCCGCGCCTCGCTGGCCGCGGGGTCGAGCGCGGCAAGCATGGCCCGTTTCTCGCCGATCAGGGCGCGCAGGCGCTCGCGGGTGGCGGGCGCGGGCGGGGCGAAGGCGGCATGCTTGCGCCCGAACGTGCCGGCCATCTGCGCCGCACCGGCGCTGCGCGACCAGACGCCGAGGGCGACCAGCGCCAGCAGCAGTAGCAACAGCAGCGTCGGGAACTGGATCACGTGGAAGCTCCAGTGGGCCAGCACGCCCGCCAGCCCCAGGCTGGCGAGGACGACATGGGCGCGGAACCCCGCCTTGCCCGGTCGCCCGAACCGCTTCGCCAGCACCGCCGCGAACGAGACCAGCAGCAGGACGGCGCCGGCAATCGCCAGCGACTGCAACAGCGGGCTGCCGGGGCGCGCCCAGGGTGCTGCGGACGCACCGAACACGGCCGCCGCGACCAGTCCGGCCGCAAGCGTGATCCCCACCGTGGCAAACAGTCGGCGGTTGGAGAAGTCCATCGCGGGACGGGACATGGCGGGGGCAATCCTCTGGGGCAAACGGATGGCAGCCGGTTGGTTATGGCGAGGATTGCCGCCGGTCTGCAAGACCGGCCGCGCCGGCCTCAGGCCGGC
>JAGQRL010000173.1:10754-19545 GCA_020425485.1 Rhodospirillaceae bacterium | reverse complement strand
GATCGGGTTCCTGGCATTCCGGGGGGTCCGAGGGGGGACCGAGGGGCCGAGCCCTAGGGCTCGGGGATCATTTCGATATATCCGCAGGGGCATTCGGTGGCGCAGATGCCGCAGCCCTTGCAGAAATCGTAGTCGAACAGATAGTGCGAGCCGTCCGACGCCAGCTGCGCCGTCTTGATCACGGCGTTGTCCGGGCACAGCGTCCAGCAGTTGTCGCAGGCCAGGCAGTTGCCGCAGCTGAAGCAGCGATGGGCTTCGGCGATGGCGGCGGCACCGGCGACGGCGCCTTCGATCTCCAGATCGTCGGTCCGGCGTTCCGGCGGCACCTTGGGCACGGTCACCCGCGACTTCTTCTCGTAGTAGTGCAGGTTGAGCCCTTCGTAGGGGATCGGCGGCCGCGGCGTCAGATCCGGCAGCGGGCTCTCGTTGAGGTAGGAGTCGATGGCGGCGGAGGCCAGGCGCCCGTCGCCGATGGCCGCACTCACCGTCCCGCGGTCGCCGCGGGCATCGCCGCCGACGAACACGTTGGGATGGTCGGCAAGGTGCCCGAAGGCATCCTTGGCCCGCAGGTAGCTGCCGCCATGCAGCAGGTCGGCTACCCCTTCGGGGTCCACCACTTCGCCGATGCAGGGCACCACCATGTCCGTCGGCACCACCCGTTCGGTGCCTTCGAACGCGATGCGCTCCTTGCGGCCGGATTTGCCGGGCAGCTTCTTCAGGCTGACCATTTCGACGCCGACCACCCGCGAGCCGCGCATGATGAGCCGCTGGATGGTGGCATGGGGGATGATCTCCACGCCTTCTTCCAGGGCCTCGTCCAGCTCGCGCGGCACCACGTTCAGCACGTCGTCGGGCTCGGTATCGGGGCCCGGCAGGCCGGACGCGGTGATCAGCGTGACCTCCGCAGCGCCCTTGCGCTTCATGATGCGGCACAGGTCGACGGCGGTGTTGCCGCCGCCGTGCACCACGACGCGCTCGGCTTCCGGCATGCTGAGGTGGTCCACCCAGCCCTTCAGCAGGTGCAGGCCCTCATGCAGGTCGGCCGGAACCGCCCCGCCGACGCTCCATTCGCGGCTCTTCTGGCAGCCGATGCCGAGGAACACCGCGGCATACTCGTCGCCCAGCTCGTCGATCTGGAAGTCGCGGCCGAGGCGCTGGCGTAGCTGCAGGTCGATGCCCAGCTCCAGCACGCGGCTGATTTCCGCATCCAGAACGTCGCGCGGCAGGCGCGTCATCGGGATGGCGGACTTCAGCAGGCCGCCGGCTTCCGTCAGCGCTTCCAGGATGGTCACGCGGTAGCCGCGGCGGGTGAGGTGGTAGGCCGCCGACAGCCCGCTGGGGCCGGCGCCGATCACCGCCACCTTGGGCCGCGTCAGGTCAACCGCCGGCACGTTGGGGTAGGGCCAATCGTTGGCGATCGCCTCGTCGCCCAGCCAGCGCTCCAGGTTGTGGATGGCGATGGGCTGGTCGAGGTGGCCGCGGTTGCACGCCGTTTCGCAGGGGTGCGGGCACACCCGGCCGGTGATCGCCGGCATGGGGTTGACGTTGACCAGGGTTTCCCAGGCGGCGCGGACGTCGTTTTCCTGGATCTTGGCCAGCCACGCCTGCTGGTCCTCGCCGGCCGGGCAGGCGCCGTGGCAGGGAGCGGTGGCGTGCTTGTGGGCCGGCCTCAGGGTCCGCCAGCTTCCGGTCTTGAAGTTCAGCGACGTTGCGGGATCGGCATAGCCGCTGCGGGTCAGTACGCTGGACATGGTCGCTCCCTCACATCACCTGAACCGGACCGCCGCGGCGAACCGTATCCAGCCCGTCGGTGTCCATGACGTCTTCGCCGATGCCCTTCAGGTTGTATCGGGCGATGTTGTAGTCGGCGAGCGCCTGCAGGTGCTCGCGCTCCTCGCGCGCCCGCGGGTCCTTGTCGTTGAACAGGTGGCGGTAGCGGTTCTGGGACTTCAGGTAGTCCGTCACCGGCCTGGGGTTGCGGATGGGCATCACGCTGACCACCTCGCCCCGCTCGAACTCGACCAGCGGGTAGAGCCCGCATTCCACCGCATGCCGGGCGATCTGGATGGACAGCGCGCCGTCATGGCCCCAGCCCAGCGGGCAGGGCGAATGGATGGTCAGGAAGGTCGGGCCTTCCACATCCATGGCCCGGCGCACCTTGCGGCGCACATCGACCGGGTAGGCGACCGAGGCACTGGCCGCATAGGGCACGTGATGGGCGGCGATGATGGAAAGCAGGTCCTTCTTCAGGTGCCGCTTGCCCATGCGTTCCTGGCCGGCCGGCGAGGTGGTGGTGGACGCCGCATGAGGCGTCGACCCCGACCGCTGGATGCCGGTGTTCATGTAGGCTTCGTTGTCGTAGCAGACGTAGAGCACGTTGTGATAGCGCTCCAGCATGCCTGACAGGGCCTGGAAGCCGATGTCGAAGGTGGACCCGTCGCCGCCCTGGGCAATCACCTTGGTGCGGTTGCCCTTGGCCTTCATCGCCGCTTCCATGCCCGACGCCACGGCCGCGGCATTCTCGAACAGCGAATGGATGAACGGCACCCGCCAAGCCGATTGCGGATAGGGGGTGGTGAACACCTCCAGGCAGCCGGTGGCGTTGGCCAGCATGACGTCGGGACCGGCGGTTTCCGACACCAGGCGCGCGCCCAGGGCCTCACCGCAGCCCTGGCAGGCACGGTGGCCGCTTTCCAGGCCGCAGAACCGCGGCTGGCGCGAGCGCACGTCGTCGTTGACCACCGGCTCGGCCGTCGCACCGAGGTTCGGGGCCAGGCGCCCGTGCTTGCGGCGCAGTTCTTCGAGCCGCTCGGCGTCCTTGATCTCGGTCATCGATCCTCCTCCGCGAGCTTCTCCAGCTCCACATCGAAAATCTTGAAGGCGCCGTCATGGGCGTCGTCCAGGCTCTCGATGAGCTGCGGATAGAGCTCAATGGGAATGTCACGGCCGCCAAGGCCGATGGTGTAGTTGACGATCCGCGGCATCGGCTCGTCGCCGGCCGCCAGGGCCGCCCGCACCTCGGTGCCGACGATGCCGCCGAGACCCGGCGAGAAGGCGCGCTCGACCACGATCAGGTCCTTCAGGCCCTGGCAGGCTTCGCGCAGCTTGGCGGCCGGGAAGGGCCGGTAGCAGCGCAGCTTGATGAGCTTGGCCGGACGCTGGTCGGGGAATTCCTCGCGGGCCGCATGCAGGGTGTTGATGGCCGACCCAATGCACAGGATGCCGAGATCGGCGTCCTCCGGTCCGTCGACGGAGAGCAGGCCACCGGACTTGCGCCCGGTCAGGTTCTGCCAGTCGGCGTCCGCGGCTTCGATCTCGTCGACCGAATACATCATCGCCTGGTGGTGGGAATGGCGGATTTCCGGGAAGAAGTCCGGCCCCACCATGGTGCCCAGGCTCTTCGGGCTCATCGGGTCGAGCGCCCGCTTGAACTCGAACTTGGGCAGGTAGCTGTCCACCAGATCCTGTTCGGGGATGTCCACCGGCTCAAAGGTGTGGGTGAGCACGAAGCCATCCATGCACACCATCACCGGCAGCTCGGTGCGCTCGGTGATGCGGTAGGCCTGGATGGTGGTGTCCACCGCTTCCTGGTTGTCCGCGCAGTAGAGCTGGATCCAGCCGCTGTCGCGCACCGCCATGGAGTCGGACTGGTCGTTCCAGATGTTGATGGGGGCACCGATCGCCCGGTTGGCGCAGGTGAGCACCATGGGGATGCGCATGCCGGAGATGTTGAACAACACCTCGGCCATCAGCAGGATCCCCTGGGACGAGCTGGCGGTATAGGCCCGCGCCCCGGCGGCGGCCGCACCCAGCACCACCGAGGCGGCGGAGAACTCGCTTTCCACGCTGACCAGTTCGGTCTTGAGCTGGCCGTCGGCGACCAGCTTGGAGATGTTCTCCACGATGTGGGTCTGCGGCGTAATCGGATAGGCGGCGACCACCTCAGGACGGCAACGGGTTACCGCCTTGGCAATGGCCATCGAGCCTTCAAGCGCTTCGAGCAAGGGTGATCTCCTTCCAGGCACCGGCCGGCACGCGCTGGGCGGCTTCGTCGACCAGGAGAATGTTCTTTTCCAGCACTGCACCCTTGAAGCGCTCGCCCATCGCTTTCTTCAGGGCATCCAACGGCATCAGCTCGGTCAGCGTCAGGAAGGCGCTGAGCAGCGGCACGTTCGGCACCGCGCGGCCCATCGTGGCCATGGACATCTGGCCGGCGGGCAGGGCGGTCATGGGAACCCCGTACATCTCCGTAAGGTCTTCGGAGGACAGGTTGGAGTTGACCAGGCAGCCGCCGCCCGGCTTCAGCCCCGCCGTCAAGGTGGGGTCGTGCAGCAGGTGTTCGTCCTGGACGATCAGGTAGTCCGGCGAACGGACCTGGCTGCGGCGGCGGATCGGCACATCGTGGATGCGCACGAAAGCAACCACCGGGGCGCCGCGCCGCTCCGCGCCAAAGGCCGGAAACGCCTGGCAATATCGGCCGGCATTGAACGCCGCGCCCGCCAGGATGTAGGCGGCGACAACGTTGCCCTGCCCACCCCGGCCGTGAATCCGGATCTCGATCATGGTGCACTCTTGGGGTTTTTGCTGCGGCGGCGGGATCTTCCGCCCCGTTTCCACGCCGCCTGGATGAGGCTCAGAAAACACCGAAATGGGATCGGAACGCGTTGACGTGCATCAATGGGAATGCCTTCGCGCGGGGTTGATGTGAGCCTCGCTCGTAAAAGACGTGATTTTTCATGGATTTTCGCTGCACTGCACAATGGCGGAGGCGCCGCGAAGGACAGCAGTCCTGGCCTTGAGGGGAATCGGGCGATGCGCGAAATCGTCAAATTGATCGCCGGTTTCGGCGTCGGCGTCCGTGCCGTCAGCGCCCCCGCCGCGGCGGGGGCGGGCGCACCACCGGACTCCAATCGGCGCGGGACAGCAGCTCAGGCAATCGGGTAGGGACGTGGCATGGTCGCCATCCTGAAGCTCACGCTGGCCCTGACGGTGATCGCCGCCCTCACCGGGTTCGTCATCGCCGCCAAGGCCGTTGGCATGGCTGAAGCCGTGCCGATCGCCCTGGTGTGCGGCGGCGCCGCCCTGGTGGCGACCCCGGTGCTGGTGCCCCTCGGCCTGGTGGCGTTCGGCCTGCCGATGAACGCCTACAATCCGCACCAGCAGGCCGCCCTGCTGCTGGCCATGCCGCCGGGCCAGGCGTTGGACCGGGTGGACCGGGAGCTTGCGGCCATGGGGGCGCGGGTGGCGGAAACCTCAGCCGCAGAGGGCTTCCTCGTCGCCCGCACCCAGGCCAGCCGCAGAAGCCACGGCGAATGGGTGAGCGTGCGGGTGGCTGCCGCGGAGATCGAGGGAGCGGATGCCGAGGCCAAGGAGATGGCCCTGGTGACCATCGAAAGCCGGCCCGTGTCGCGCCTTCAGGTGTGCGACTTCGGCAAGGGGCGGGAGAACGTGGAGCGCATCGCCGCGCGGCTGACGGGGTCGGGGCCGGCGTGAGCCTGCGGCTCAGGCGCGGATGCCCACTCCCCGCCGCAGCATCGACAGGCACAGCCCCAGCATACCGGCGGTAACCGCCAGGCAGACGACGAGGTTCAGCCACACCGGGTTGTCGTGCTGGCCCAGATAGCCGGCGCGGAAGCCATCGACGATGTAGTGGAACGGGTTGAGCTTGATGATGGCCGGCAGCGGATCGGGCAGGGCGCTCACCGGCGCGAACACGCCCGACAGGAAGGCCGCCGGCGTCAGCCCGAAGGAGACGAAGGCTTCCGCCTGGTCCCACTTCTTGGCGACGGTGGCGATGGCGATGCCGCACAGCGCCAGCTCCGCGCAGCCCAGCGTGGCGAACACCGCCACGGTCAAGGGATCGGCCGGCAGGCCAAGCCCCGCCAGCAGCACGATGGGCAGCACGATGGCGGCGGTGGCCGCCGCGGCGCTGAGGGCGGACATCAGGTAGCCGGCGGCGAACTCCCCCGGTGTCAGCGGCGGCATCAGGATGTCCGCCAAGGCACCTTCGATCTTGTCGAACACCAGGGAATAGAGCGTCGACGCGGCGGCCTGCATCAGCAGCGAATAGATCAGCAGGCCCGGCAGCAGGTAGGTGAACGCGGCCTCGCCCGCACCCTCGTCGCCCTCAGGTCCCAGCGCCAGGTGAAACACCAGCACGAACAGGCCGGTGGACACCAGCGGCTGGGTGATGAACTCGAACCACCAGCGCAGGTAGCGCTTGGCCTCGCGCCGGTAGAGCGTGGCGATGCCCAGCCAGTGCACCCGGCCGATCGGCCACGGTGCGCGCGGTGCCGGCGCCGTCACGCCTTCAGCTTGTAGCCGGATGCGAACATCCGGTAGGTGGCGGCCCCCAGCGCCAGGTTCACGCCGGCCAGGACGAGCAGGCCGACCGCCAGCGTGCCGTCGGAATGGCCGATGAAGCCGTAGCGGAACCCATCGATCATGTAGAAGAACGGGTTGAAGTGGGCGAGCCACCAGAAGGTCTCCGGCAGCCGGTCGACCGTGTAGAAGGTGCCCGACAGGAAGGTCAGCGGCGTCACGATGAAGTTGGTGACGGCGGCGATGTGATCGAACTTCTCCGCCCAGATGCCGCCCATGACACCGAGCATGGACAGGAGCGCGCAGGCCATCACCGCGTGGTAGAGCACGAACACGGGGTTGTAGATGGTCAGCCCGGCGAAGGGCGCCATCGCCAGCAGGGTGACGAAGCCCACCAGCAGTCCGCGCGTGATGCCGCCGGCCACGTAGCCCACTGCCAGTTCCAGCGCCGACAGGGGCGGCATCAGCACATCGACGATGTTGCCCTGGACCTTGGCGATGATGACCGACGATGAGGTGTTGGCGAACGCGTTCTGGGCCATCGCCATCATCACCAGGCCGGGCGCCAGGAACTCCAGGTAGGGCACGGTGCCGGTGGTGCGCACGATGCCGCCCAGCGCCAGCGCGAACACCGCGAAGAACAGCAGCGTGGTCACCACCGGGGCGCCCACGGTCTGGAAGATCACCTTGAGGAAGCGGCGCACCTCCTTGCGGTAGAGCGTCCACAGGCCGAGCCAGTTGACGGCACCGATGGTGCGGGGGGTGGGGGCTTGATGGATCATCGGCTATGGACAAGCAGTTGGGACAGCGAGGTTAGTCCGCCACGGCGCCGCGGCCAGTGTGCCGGCGGTCATGGCATCGATGTGCGATTGGCGGTGCCTGCCGCCTTTCGCCTCCGGCGGAAGTCGGTTCCAGCCCACACCCCCACCCGGCCGCCCAATCAGCATACTGTCGTTGGGTGGCCGGGTGAGGGTGTGGGCTGGCGCCGTCAAAACGTGAATGCCCTTACCCCGCTGGCCCGGCGGCTGGACAGGGGATTCCGCGACGTGCGACTCTGCCGGTACGAGCCTGGACCCTGATCGCATGGGCAGCAGAGGTGTGGCGATGCGGAAATCCATGATGCTCCTCGTCCTTGGCGTGTCCAGCCCGCTGGCACTCCCCGCCGCGGCCCAGGAAGACGGCGCGGCCAGCTCTTCCATTGTCCACAGCATCGTCGGCGGCGTGCTGGCGCACGACACGGGTCCGCTGACCTACCCGGTGGAAGACGGTGTGGACATCAACGGCGAGGTGCAGTTCACGCCCTTCGGCTTTGAGGAATGGGGCTGGATCGGCGCGCCGCGTCCGCATCTCGGCGGCACCGTCAGCACGTCGGGCGACACCAGCCAGATCTATGGCGGCCTGACCTGGGGCATCGAGCTGCTCGACGGCATCACGCTGGACGGGTCGGCCGGCCTGATGGCGCACAACGGCAATACCGGCGCCTTCGATCCCGACCGCCGCAGCCTGGGCTCGCGGGTGCTGTTCCGCTTCAGCCTGGAAGCCGGCTACCGATTCGCCGAGCATCACGGCATCTCGCTCTACGCGTCGCATTCCTCCCATGCCGGCTGGTTCGACGACGACAATGCCGGGCTGGAGGATGTGGGCGTCCGCTACCACTATTATTTCGGCCAGTAGGCGCTGCCGCGCGGTGCGGCCGGGCGCACGGCCCGGCGGCCCGCAACGGCGGGGACCGGGCTCTCCGGAAGGGAGTGGTGCGGCCGAGAAGACTCGAACTTCCACGGGTTGTTCACCCACAGCGACCTCAACGCTGCGCGTCTACCAATTCCGCCACGGCCGCACGTGGAGAACCACTGCGCAGGGACTTGCCATCTGCGCAGTGCGGGGAGATAGCAAACGCCATGACATGGTTCAAGCGATCCGACGTGGTGGCAGACGCGTCGGCCCCCTCCGGGCCGGCCAGTGCGGCGTCGCCGGCCCTGGAATGGCGCATCAGCGACCGCCCGGTGGACTACGCGCAAGCGGTGGACGCGATGGAGTTGCGGGCCGACCGCATCCACGCCGGTACGGCGGGCGAGCTGGTGTGGCTGCTGGAACACCCGCCCATCTACACCGCCGGCACCTCCGCCCGGGCCGAAGACCTGCTGGATGCCGCCCGCTTCCCCGTCTACCCCACCGGGCGCGGCGGCCAGTACACCTATCACGGCCCCGGCCAGCGGGTGGCCTATGTGATGGTGGACCTGAAGCGCCGCGGCCAGGATGTGCGCCGCTATGTGTGGCGGCTTGAGGAGTGGGTGATTCGCGCGCTTGCCCAGTTCGCGGTGAAGGGCGAACGGCGGCCGGGCCGCGTCGGCATCTGGGTCGATCGCGGCGGCGGGCGGGAGGACAAGATCGCCGCCATCGGCGTGCGGGTGCGCCGCTGGATCACCTTCCACGGCATCGCCATCAACGTCGATCCCGACCTCGACCACTT
>JAGQRL010000173.1:8774-10685 GCA_020425485.1 Rhodospirillaceae bacterium | reverse complement strand
TGGCGGAGGTGGACAGCGCGCTGAAGCTGGCCTGGGAGGAGGTGTTCGGCGACACTCCTGCCGCGGCCCCCGCCGATCCGCTTTGACGTCTCGATATCCCCACCCTGACAACGAGAAGGGATCCCTGCATGTCCGGTGACAAGACGGCCCAGAAGATCGACCTGACCGAAGACCAGATCGAGTTCCTCACCAAGATGGTGGCGAAGCATGAGCTGCCCGACATCGGCAAGGCGGTGCGGGCGCTGATCGACTACGCCATGGAAGACGGCGACACCGACGAGATCTTTGGCGAAATCCGCTGCCTGCGCTGTTGAGGGCCGCCCGCGCAGCGGCGGGCATCCCGGCCTCAGGCCACCGCGGTATCCGCCGTCACCGTCGGCTCATGGGCCACCGGGAAGTTCACCGAGCGGGCGATGAAGCACAGCTCGTGCGCCTTTGCGTGCAGCGCCGTGGCATCGGCGATGCGCGCGGCATCGGTGATGGTCACCTGCGGGCGCAGCGTCACTTCGGTGAACTGGCCGCGGCCGGTGGGGTCCATCACCATGGTGCCGGACGCGTTGTCGGTATAGGCGCTCACCACGATGCCGGCGCGCGCGCACATGTGCAGGTACCACAGCAGGTGGCAGGCGCTGAGCGAGGCCACCAGCATGTCTTCGGGGTTCCAGCGCGTGGCATCGCCGCGGAAGGGCGTATCGGCAGACGCCAGGATTTCCGGCTTGCCGGGCCCCGTCAGCACGTGGTCGCGGCTGTAGGCGCGGTAGTCGGACGTGCCGGAGCCGGTGTTGCCGGTCCAGGTCAGCGTGGTGGTGTAGGAGTGGGCGTGCCCGTCTGCACTCATACCGAGGTCTCCTGATGGAAGCCGGTCGGCCCGGGATCGGGCGCATCGCGCACGTCGACATTGAGGACGTGGGCCATGCTGGGTCCCGTTTGGCACGCCTGGATGAGCTGCTCCACCGCGTCCGGCGTGCCGGCCGCCAGGGCTTCCACCGATCCGTCGCGCCGGTTGCGCACCCATCCGTCCAGGCCGAGGCTGGTGGCCGTATCCACGGTCCAGCCGCGGAACCAAACCCCCTGCACACGGCCCTGGATGGTCAGGCGCACCGCCCGGCGCTCACTCTGCGTCATTCAAACTCCAGGATCTTCTGGTCCACTGCCAGGCTGGTGCCCGGCTCGGCGTGGCAGGCCTTCACCTCGCCCTCCCGCTCGGCGCGCAGAATGTTCTGCATCTTCATGGCCTCGACCACCGCCAGCTCCTGGCCTTCATAGACCTTATCGCCGGGCTCGACCGCAAGGGAAACCAGCAGCCCCGGCATCGGCGACAGCAGGAACTTCGACATGTCCGGCGGCACTTTGATCGGCATCAGTTCGGCGAACTGGGCCGCCCGCGGCGTCAGCACCTGGAGGTCCAGGGTGGCGCCGCCATGCACCAGCCGGTAGCCGGCCCCCTTGGGGGCGACCTGAAGCACCATGCGGTGGCCGTCGACCACGCCGTCGAACAGGGTGTCGCCCACCTGCCAATGGCTGATCACGGCGTGCGCCTTGCCTTCCACCTGCACATCGAAGCCGCTGGGCACGAGCTGCACGGAGACGGGGTAGTTGGTGCGGTCCACCCGCACCACAAGCTGGTCGAGCGGCTTGGGGCGGTAGCCCGGCACCTGGCCGCTGATCTTGCGCTCGCGTTCCACCGTCAGGCAGTGCAGGGCGGCGGCCACCGCCAGCACCCGCATGAAGGTATCGCCGTTGAGGGCGCCGCCGTTAAACCCCTCGGGGTACTCCTCGGCGATGAAGTTGGTGGTGAGGTTGCCGGCGATGAACCGCGGATGGACCATCAGGGCCGACAGGAAGGACACGTTGTGGCCCACCCCCAGCAGCTCCAGCCCGTCGAGGGCATGGCGCATCTCGGTGGTCGCC
>JAGQRL010000173.1:0-8653 GCA_020425485.1 Rhodospirillaceae bacterium | reverse complement strand
CGGTAGCGGGTGAGGCGGCCGATGGAGGGCAGGAAGCCGCGCAGCGGATCTTCGGCGTAGACGCGCGCCTCGATCGCCCAGCCCTCAAGCGGAACCTCCTCCTGGGTGAAGGGCAGCTTCTCGCCGCGGGCCACCCGGATCATCCACTCCACCAGGTCCAGCCCGGTGATCAGCTCGGTCACCGGATGCTCCACCTGCAGGCGGGTGTTCATCTCCAGGAAGTAGAAGTTGCGGTCCTTGTCGACGATGAACTCCACCGTCCCGGCCGAGCGGTAGCCCACCGCCTTGGCCAGGGCCACGGCCTGTTCGCCCATGGCGCGGCGGGTGGCGGCATCGAGGAACGGCGAGGGGGCCTCTTCGATCACCTTCTGGTGGCGGCGCTGAATGGAGCATTCGCGCTCGTGCAGGTACACGCAGTTGCCGTGGTGGTCGGCCAGCACCTGGATTTCGATGTGGCGGGGTTGTTCGATGAACTTCTCGCAGAACACCCGGTCGTCGCCGAAGGCGTTGATCGCCTCCGCCGTGGCCGAGCGCAGGCCCTCGCGCGCCTCGTCGTCGTTGTGGGCGATGCGCATGCCCTTGCCGCCGCCGCCAGCCGATGCCTTCAGCATCACCGGGTAGCCGATCTTGCGCGCCACCTCGACCGCCTCGTCGGCGTCCTTCAGCGGCTCAAGATGGCCGGGCACCGAGCTGACGCCGGCTTCCTGCGCCAGCTTCTTCGACTCGATCTTGTCGCCCATGGCCGCCATGGCCTCGGCGGTGGGGCCGAGGAACACCAGCCCTTCGGCTTCCACGCGCTGGCGGAAGGCCGCGTTTTCCGACAGGAAGCCGTAGCCGGGATGGATCGCCTGGGCGCCGGTGGACTTGCACGCCTCGATGATCTTGTCGCCCACCAGGTAGGACTGGGAGGACGGCGCGGGGCCGATCGGCACGACCTCGTCTGCCATGCGCACATGCAGGGCATCAATGTCGGCATCTGAGCAGACGGCAACCGTCCTGATGCCCATCTGCCGGGCGGTTCGGATCACGCGACAGGCGATCTCTCCGCGGTTGGCGATCAGCAGCTTGGTGAACACGGGCGCCCTCCCCCAATTGTGCTGTACCGCATCCTGCTCCGAGTGGGCGGATACGGCTGAGTTTCAACGGCGCAGTGTGCAACCGCAGCGAAAACTCTGCAATCTCTAGGCGTGCAATTCGGCTAGGAGATCGACACGGCCGGCGCCGGCCGGGTCCCCGAAAGGCCCGGTCAGGGGGGTGGAAGCCGTTTCAGATCAGGCGCGTAGGCAGATTCACCCCGGGGAGAAGGCCCATCCTGGCGTCTCCCAACTTTGCGTTGCGTCGGTTGGTGCCCCGCAGGTCCGCACCGCGCAAATCCGCCCCGCCGAAATCGGCACTCACCAGGTTGGCGTTGCGCAGGTTCACGGCCAGCAGGCTGCAGTCGCGCAAGGTGGCCCGCGCCAGCACCGACAGTTCCAGGTTGGCGGCGGCGAGGTTGAGGCCGGACAGGTCGGCGTCCGACAGGTCCAGGTTGCTGAGATCGGCCCGCTTGCCTTCGGCCATGCCGGTCATGATCCACAGCATATGGTTGTCCACCAGGTCCTGCAGCTCTGCCTGGGTGGGCCGCCGCACCTGCGGGGCGCGCACCCTCTCCAGGTCGATGGAGTTGCGGGCCAGGTCGTCCAGCAGGCTGCCGCGGAAATCGGCATTGGCCACCTGGGTGTTGAGGAAGCGGGTGTCGCTGATTTCCGCCCCGGTGAAGGTGGTATCGCGGATATCCGCCCCCGACAGGTCGGTGCCGCGCAGCAGGGCGTGGCTGAAATCGGCTTCGCGCAGGCGGCTGTGGGTCAGCCTTGTGCCGCGCAGCAGGGCGGCCCGGAAGCTGGAGGACTTGGCCGACTGTTCGGCCGTGCCGCTGCCGGTGACGAGTGCGCCGCGCCGCATGTCGGCATGGTCCAGCACGGTGGCGGTCAGGTCGGCGCCGTCGAAGCGGCTGGCCCGCAGGTCGGCCCGGGCGAAATCCGCCCCGGCCAGGTTGGCGCGGTCGAAATGGCTGCCGAAGATGTTGGCGTGCTGCATCTTGGTCTTGCGCAGATCGGCACCGGTGAAGACGCAGGAGACGAACTCCGCAGCGCTGAAATCGAGCCCCGACATGTCGAGGTCCGACAGGTCGCAGTTTTGCAGCACCGCCCGGCGGCCCTGGCGGGCGCCGCGCATGTAGCGATCGTGCAGTTCCGCCAGGCGCGACAGCAGCGGCGGGGTGACGCGGAGACCGCCAAGCGCGCGCGGCCGTTCCGACATGCGATCCTGGTAATCGATCAGCAACGCCGTGCTCTCCCTGAGGCCCGTCCCCTTGGGTCGGTGGTCGCTCATGATCGGCACCAGCCCTTCATAAACGGTTAATGATCGTCGCCCTCGTCGGCGGGTGCGTTTTGCCGCAGATCGGCGGCATCGGCCGTTCCGGCGCCCGACGCGCCACCCGACGCGGCGCGGGCGGCGGCCCGGTGCGGCGTGGTGTGATGCGGTGCCGCCTCGGGCGGCAGGCGGATCGGCCCGAACAGCTCCATCGCCCAGGCGGCATGCACGGCGAGGGGCGCCCCCCAGGCGACCATGACGAACACGAAGATCGGCGCATCGGGGTAGAGGAAGCGGTTCAGGGGCACCAGCACCACCATGACCGCGAAATACGCGATCATGTGATTGAGGAACTGGCGGCGCCGACGCTGGCGCAATCGGGTCAGCGGGTCCATGGACCCATCACACGGACGTTGTACCGTTCCTGGCAAGGACAATTTGCATGCGCGCCGCCGTGACGGCCCATCTCACGGCTCCTCATCCGGCGCGCGGCGGTAGAGCTGGGTGGAGGTGCGCAGCAGGCCGATGAAGCGCCGCCGCTTGGGCCGCGGCACCTCCGCCCGCTGGCGCATGCGGTAGACCACGAAGGCGATGAAACAGGTGTGCAGGATGGCGGTGTAGACGAAGAAGCTGGGCGCCCCGAGGTGTTCGATCAGCGTCGCCACCGCCAGCGGCCCCAGGGTCGCCCCCAGCGCGTAAAACAGCGCCAGGCCGCCGGCCACCTCCAGGAACTGGCTGGGCTCGGCGATGTCGTTGGCGTGGGCCACCGACAGCGAATAGAGCGGCAGGGAAAAGCCGCCGAACAGGGCGATGGCGGCAAACACCGTACCGGCCGAGCTGGAGGCCAGCAGCAGGCTGGCCCCGGCGGCACCGGCGGTGGCGCCGATCAGCACCACGCGGCGGCCAATGCGGTCCGACAGCCAGCCGATGGGGTACTGCGCCACCGCACCGCCGGCGATGCCCAGGCTCATGAACAGGGCGATCTCCTCCACCCCCAGCCCGATGGATTGGGCGAACACCGGACCCACGGTGCGAAACGCGCCGTTGGTGAGGCCGATGGTGACGACGCCGACGCAGGCCACCGGCGACAGCCGGTAGACCATGCCGAGCCGGAGCGACGGCGAACCGGGCGGGGCGGGACTCGACAGGGTGGACAGCGACACCGGCAGCAAGGCGAAGCAGAACAGCATGGCGGCGACGGCGAACACCGCGAAGCTCTCCGGCCCCAGTGCCGGCACCAGGAATTGCAGGCCGGTGACCATGCACAGGTCCACCAGGCGATAGACACTGAGCAGCCGCGCCCGGTCGTTGGCGCCGGCCAGCCCGTTCAGCCAGCTTTCCAGCACCATGGCCGCCCCGGCGAAGGCCATGCCGTTGAACAGCCGGCCGACCAGCCAGACGACGGGATCGGTCAGCAGCACCAGCACCAGCGTGGCGATGGCCGCCATGGCGGCATAGGAGCCGAACACGCGGATGTGGCCGGAGCGGCGGATCAGCGCCGGGGTGCCGATGGACGCGATGATGAAGCCGACGAAGTAGGCCGAGCCCATCAGGCCGACCACGGTTTCCCCAAAACCTTCGGACTGGGCACGCAGCGGGATCAGCGTGAGCAGGTAGCCGTTGGCCCCCAGCAGCAGGCCGGCGGAGGCAAGGATCGGCAGAAGCGTCGGCTTGATCAGCATGTCGGGTCCCGCGGCGCCGCCAAGTGCAGGGACCGGACGCCAGCGATCAGGCCACCACAAGCGGCCGCCGTGGGCAATGGCAGTGTCGTGCAGGTAATTGAGTCCGGCCCCTAATCAGCTTGGGACTGTCATGTTAGCCTGATCGGGCCGGATCTATTGGCCGGCGGCCGCCCATCGCACCTGCCCAGCCCCGAAGAACATTGCCAGGGAGGACGCACATGACGCTCCGCATATTCGGGCTCCTCGCCCTTGCCCTGCCCTTGGCCCTCCCTGTCGCATTCGGCGCACCGCCTGCGCGCGCGGAGGCCATCGGCATCGCCACCACGCTGCATGTGGACGGCGCCAGCCTGACGGTGGAGGACATGGAGGAGCTGCCGGACGGCGCCATCGTGGTGGGCAATGTGGTGCGCGACGGCGAGGAAACGGCCGCCTGGATGGCGCGGCTGCGCCCCGACGGCTCGGTGATGTGGACGCGCCTGTTCGACGAACGGATGGGGCAGGTGGCCACCCAGCTCGGCCTTCCGGCACTGGAGCGGTTCGCCGTGCGCGATGCGGTGGTGCACTCGGACGGCGCGATCTGGTTCGTCGGCGAAGCCACGACGCCGGCGCCGGACCGAAACCGCTTCGGCTTCCTGCTCGCCGTTCTGCCGGACGGCCGACTGACCGACTACAACGTCCGCGGCCACCAGGTGGATGGCCGTGTGAACGACGGGCTGGAAGGCATCGCCAGCGGGCCGGACGGTCTGGTTGCGGTCGGCGGGTCCCATTCCCAGGGGCACCATGCGTCCTGGCTGCTGGCCATGGTGCCGGGGGAGGACATCGTCCTGGATGTCAGCTTTGCCGACGGGATCGCCGGCCGCCTCACCAGCGCTGACATCGGCTCCGACGGGCGGTTGATGGTGGTCCTGGCCGAGGACGCCACAGGCGAAACCCGCGTCGACCATTTCATCACGCTGCATGCGAACCCGGGCCAGCCGTTCTCCTGGCGCAACGGCGTGCCGATCGATGCCGACGCCCCCGCCGATGCACCGAGCATGGTCTTCACGGCCTTGGCCGATGACAGCGTGGCCCTGTTCTTCAGCGGCCAGGCGGCGGCTGGCACCTCTCCTTCGGCCCTGGGGTGGCTAGACCCGCAGGGCGCCATCCAGGGGGACATCATCTTCAGCGACGACAGGGGCTGGACAGAAATGCTGAGCGCGGTGCCGGACGGCGAGTCGGTGTTGGCGCTGGGCATTTCGCACGACCATGGTGCGGCACCCGGCCTTTGGGTCGGATCCATTGGCACCGCTTCTGCCGTCGATGTGCGGGGACACCTCGTCATGAGCTGGACGGAGACCCCGACCTCCGCGGCCATCGCCGGTGGGGCGGAGCGCGGCGCCCTCGCCGCGGTCGGCCTGGCGAGCGGTTCTGTGGCCATCCTGGCCCTGCCGGATCCGCTGACGGATACCTACGATCCGGAAATTTCGGCGTCGGCGCTGGTGGAGATGAGCGCGGTCGCGGACGTCGGCAGGCCGTGCCCGCCGGATGCCTGTGCCTGGGACCTGCGGCTGCCGCAGCTCGCCAACCTGATGGGCGCCGCTGAGAACCCGTTCGACCGGTCGCTCAGGGACCAGCGGGCGGAAGTCGCGGGCATCGACATCGCCGATGACGGCACGCTGCTGGCGGCGGGCACCCTGGGCGGACCCGGTTCCGGCGGCCGGGGCTTCCACTGGGTGCGGCACTATGCGGCCGATGGGTCGGAGCTGTGGTCGACCCGGATCGAGGGCGAGGATGACCAGCGCCCGGCCGTGCAGGAGGTGGTGGGGCTGCCCGGCGGGGCCGTGCTGGCGGTTGGCCGGATGGACCGCTCCTACGTGGTCGACGGCCGCATCCACCGTGTTCGCACCGGCCATGCCTGGCTGCTCGATGCCGAGGGTACGGTGCAGCAGGCCATCGAGGTGGAAGGGGTGCCCGCCAGCGGTGGCCTGTGCGGCGATGAGGGGCTGGTGGCGGCCACGCGGCTGGGCGAGCTGGCGGTGGTGGCCGGCACGCCCGACGAGTCGCCGCCGGAGGATAGCGGCCTCACCTACGGCCAGGGCGTGGTGGCGGCCATCGATTCCCTGGGCGAGGTGGTGTGGCGCACCCATCTGCCGGGGGACGACAGCTATGGCGACACCATCCTGCTGTCGGACGTGGCAGCGCTGCCCGATGGCGGGCTGGCGGTCAGCGGATCGGCGCGCGGGCCGGCCGGCTGCCTGGGCCATGCGGCGGGCTATCTGGGCGTGCTGGATGCGGCCGGTGCTGCGGTCTGGCAATCGGCACCAAACCTGTTCGCCGGTGCCGACGTGACGGCGGTGGCCGCCGGGGAGGACGGCACGATCTACCTGGCGGGGGCCGGCGGCCTGTGCGGCAACGATGGGTTTCCGCGCATCGCCTGGGTGGCCACCCTGGCCGCGGACCGCTCCATCGCCGCCACCCACTGCCTGGAACGCGACGGCCGCCCGCAGATCTCCGCCCTCAGCGTCGTCGACGGCCACCTGGTGGCCGCAGGTGCCGTGCGCCGCAGCCTTGGTGACGACCCCATGGGCTGGCTGGGCGTGCTCGACCCCGCCAGCGGCGAGGTGCTGGCCGAGCGCACCGTGGGCATCGGGTTGGAAGAGGAAATCCTGGCCGACCTGGAAACCGGGCCGGACGGCGCCCTGTGGGTGGCCGGAGAGCTTTCCAGCTTCCGCGGCACGGAAGGCTGGATCGCCCGGCTGGCGGAGGGGTTCCGGTAGAGCCTTTTCGCCTTTGGCCGAATCGGCAGTTGGGCCGGGAAGCCCCCGGGCCAACTGCCGGCGCAGACTGAACCGAAAAACGCTCGCGGCCGCCTGCGGTCCACGCGCCACGGTGCAGCCACGCTGCGGCCATTCTGGGAGGTGAGAGGAGGGGAACCTTTCACCCGCCCAGGACTACGCCATGGCGCTGATCACCCGCCGCAGCTTTCTTGTCGGCGCCACTGTGGCGACCCCGCTCGCCCTCGGCGGCTATGCGCTCGCGGTGGAACCCTTTCTGCGGCTGGAGGTGACGCCCTACGACCTGCCGCTGGCTGGCTGGTCCGGCCCGCCGCTCACTATCGCCGCCCTGGCCGATCTGCACATCTGCGAGCCCTACATGACCGCGGCCGGGGTGGCGGAAATCGTCGCCGCAACCAACCGCCTGGGGGCCGATCTTGTGGTGCTGCTGGGCGATTTTGCCCGCGGCATTACCCGCTTCGGGGCGCAGGACGTGCCGGTGGATGCCTGGGCCGCCGCCCTTGCCGGGCTGTCCGCACCGCTCGGCGTCCACGCCGTGCTGGGCAACCACGACTGGTGGTCGGGTCCCGATGCCGTGCGCGCCGGCCTGCGGGCGGCCGGCATCGGCCTGCTGGAGAACGGCGCGGTGAAGCTGGAAGCACACGGCCACCGCCTGTGGCTGGCCGGGCTCGGCGACCAGTGGGCGTTCGGCAGCCAGCGCGGAGTCGATGATCTGCCCGCCACCCTGGCGCAACTGCGCGACGACGACCCGGCGGTGCTGCTGGTGCACGAGCCGGACATCTTTCCCCGCGTGCCGCCGCGCGTCGCCCTCACGCTCGCCGGCCACACCCATGGCGGCCAGGTGCGCATTCCCTTCTACGGCCCGCTCGTGGTGCCCTCGCGCTATGGGGAGCGCTTCGCCTACGGGCATATCGTGGAAGGCGGCCGCCACCTGATCGTGTCCGGCGGCCTGGGGATGACGGGGGTGCCGATCCGCTTCGGTGTGCCGCCGGAAATCGTGCTGGTAACGGTGCGGGAGGCTTGAGCGCGCCGGGGCGGAGAACCGCGGCCTACTTCACCCCGAAGGCGTGCAGCAGCCGGTCGGCGGCCAGCGAGGCGGTGATGCGCCCGGCGCCGACCTCGCGCTCTGTCTGGCCGAGGATCGAATCCACGTCTTCGCTTTCGTGCAGCGCGTCCAGCAGGCGGTCGCGCACGAGCTGCCACATCCAGCGGAGCTGCTGCTTGCGCCGCTTTTCCTTGCGCTCGCCCGTCTCCGTCAGGACCTTCTTGTGGTTCTCGATCTCGCCCCACAGCTCGTCCAGCCCCATGCCGGTGAGGCCGCTGATCAGCACCACCGGCGGCCGCCAGTTGGGGCTGATGGGGGTCATGATGTGCAGCGCCCGGCGGTATTCCGCCGCCGCCCGGCGGGCGCGCAGCGCGTTGTCGCCGTCGGACTTGTTGACGGCGATCATGTCGGCGATTTCCAGCACACCCTTCTTGATGCCCTGCAACTCGTCACCCGCTCCCGGCAGCATCAGCACCAGGAAGAAGTCGCACATCTCCGCCACCGCGGTTTCCGACTGGCCGGCGCCGACGGTTTCCACCAGCACCACGTCGTAGCCGGCGGCTTCCAGCACCACCATGCTTTCGCGCGTCATGCGGGTAACGCCGCCCAGCGTGCCGGAGGAGGGCGAGGGGCGGATGAAGGCGTTGGGGTCCACCGACAGCTCGGCCATGCGCGTCTTGTCGCCGAGGATCGACCCGCCGGTGCGGGTGGACGAGGGGTCGACGGCCAGCACCGCCACCTTGTGGCCCTGGCCGGTGAGGTACTTGCCGAAGCTTTCGATGAAGGTGCTCTTGCCGACG